>CAZXQY010000057.1:0-17457 GCA_964642505.1 uncultured Gammaproteobacteria bacterium
AACTTTATAAAGACTACGTCAATGAGTTTAAGGCAGAACACGCTGAGATAGTGACAGAAAAAATGATAAAAGAAACGACTCTGACCGGTACGGCGGCTGAGATAAAGGCAAAGATTAAACAGCTGGAAAGTGCTGGAGTCAACCAAATAGCTGTACATGGAGGAAGTAAGGAAACGACTCGAGAAGCTATAGAGGAATTTTCTCACGCGATAATAAATTGATTGGATATTAGGAAAACACTATGGAGGAAAGTAGTATGACCAGCACCAACCGAACTATAGAATTAAAAGAACTAACGCTGTCTTTCCTAGCCGCCTTTAATAAAGGGGATGTGAACGACATCATGTCTTTTTTTACCGACAATGCTGTTTACGACGAACTTCATGGGAGAAAAAATGTAGGCAAAGAAGCGATAAGAAAATCCTTCGAAAGATTGTTTAGTGGGAAATTTGGTCAGATCCAGTTTGATGAAGAGGACACGTTCATAGATGCTTCGGAAAATAAAGTAATGAGCAGTTGGACGTTAAACATCGACATGGATGGAATTCCGAAAACGATGCGCGGTTTAGACATCCTTCACTTTGACGGAACGCTAGTAAATTTCAAAGGAACCTACGTAAAAGCGATCGAGGCACTATATAAAGACAAATAAATTATAAAAAGGATAGCCTGACAAGGACCAAAAACAATGATAAAAAAAGACTACTGTGACACCCCTAATGGCCAAATGCACTATTACTATGGTGGACCAAGAGAGAAACCTCCGATTGTCTTTCTCCATCAAAATGTCAGTGGGGCCAAGGGATATGTACCTACTTTGCAGAAATTAATCCGACATCACCGTTGTGTCGCAGTTGATCTACCCGGATTTGGCGGCTCTTTTGATCCTCCTGAATTTGATTCAATCAGCGCTCTTACTCAATATACCCTCGATTTTATTGACGCTTTGGGCGTAGAAAAATTTCACGTATTCGGGAACCATACCGGCGCCGGTATGGCAGCCGAAATGGCTGGCTTATGGCCGGAAAGAGTGCTCTCCTGCATTATGGTCGGCGCCTTACTATTAACAGAAGAGCAAGCAGCTCCATACAGGGAAGAATTCAGCGGCTCTGTTGGCCCTAGCCACGACGCTGATTATCTTAAACTCACTTGGGACTATATCTACAACCTTGGTGGAAACTTAAACTTGGACAATATGAACGACGAATTTTCGGGTGCACTAAGGGCTTGGAAGGTTCGTGGCATGATCTATAAATGTGTTTGGGATTACCGATTTGATCTGTTCATAAAAGATGTTCAGTGCCCTACTCTTTTGATGTGTGCACCTGATGACGTTTTATATCTTGGACATCAAAATACTGCTAACGCAATGCCACATGCCAAAGCAGTAGATGTTAAAGGAACAAATTTCGAACCATACTTTGACCCTGAGGGAGTTAGCCAAGGGGTTATCGAATTTTTAAAAGAAAACAACCTTAACTGAAAGAGGGTTAAAGATGGATCTATCTGCCCACAATTATCTTGTCGATACCGACTGGCTTGCGCTCCATTTGAAAACAAATTCCATACGCATTGTGGAATCGACATCTCTGTTGCCGAATTATTTTGAGGAAAACGAAGAAGATAAAACCAAGAAAGAGAGTGGACGGCAATTATGGCAAGACGACCATATAGTTGGAAGTATTTTTATCGATATCCTGACCGAGCTATCCGACGATAAAAACGGAAGATTTATGTACGGCATGCCGTCAGCCGAACAATTTTCGTCCGTTATGTCACAAAAAGGAATCAGTAATGATCATGGACTGGTGATTTATGATCGGAACACTAATATGTGGGCAGCTCGCCTTTGGTGGATGCTTAGAGCTTTCGGTTTCGAAAATGCCGTTGTATTAGATGGAGGATATACTAAATGGGTCTCGGAAAATAAACCAACTGACAACTCGGAGACTAAATACCCACCAGGAAAATTCTGCGTGAGCCCGAAACCAGAACTGATTGCCGATCGCGAAAAGGTACTATCGGCTACAAAAAAAACAGCAACAACTTCGCTTATCAACGCCCTTGATCCCGATGAATTTGAAGGCAAACCTCCGCACAGATATGGACGGGGAGGCAGAATTCCGAGCAGTTGCAACGTACCTTTCACTGAAACGGTAGATATCGAAACCCAGCTGTATACCAGTGATGACGAGTCCTTTCGACTATTTAGTGACGTGGGGGCGACCCGCAAAAACGAAGTCATCTGTTATTGTGGCGGCGGAATAGCAGCATGCAGCACGGCATTATTACTTTCTAGACTTGGGTATGAAAAAGTATCTGTCTATGATGGATCCATGACTGAATGGTGCGCCGATCCAGACCTTCCCCTAGAAACCGGCAAAAAGGAAAATTAAAAAGAGGACAAAAAAATGCGTTACGTTGATATTAATGAAGCGATTAAAATGGAAGGATTACGTATTGTTATCGTTAAAGCCATGCCGAGTGCATGGGGCGTGGCCGCCAAGGCTTTGATCGAGTTTAAAGAAATCGATTTTGCCGTAGCCCATCAGATCCCGATGGCTGAAAATCCTGAACTGCTAGCATGGTCAGGAGTCAATAGCGGTCCTGTAGTGGCCTGGAATGAAGAACAACCGATTAATCGCTGGAATGATATTTTGTTCTTGCTAGAAAGACTTAATCCGCAAAAACAATTAGTTCCAGAAAACCCAGCCGAAAGAATAAGCGTACTTGGATTGAGTCACGAAATTTGTGGTGAACTTGGGTTTGGATGGAATCGACGGTTGGATCTAATACGCCCCGGAGACGATGGGATGATCTCAGATTTTGCAAAAAAGTATGGGTACACGAAAGAAGATGCTGCCGTTGCTAACACCAGAGTAATTAGATTGATGAAAGAGATGACCAGGATACTCAGGTCGCAAAGAGGTAAGGGTAGCAACTATTTTGTCGGGACAACAGTAACGGCAGTAGATTTTTACTGGGCTGCTTTTAGCAATTTCGTCTCCATACAACCGCAGGAGGTATGTCCTATGAATCCGGACGCGCGATCAATGTTTGAAAATACCCCTGCAGAAATAATCGAAGCTATCGATCCGATTTTAATCGAACATCGCGACCGCATTATGGACCGTTACTATAAAATTCCTTTGGAACTGTAGAGTCTCAGATCCCGCTATGAAATCTGAAATCTTGGATGAGTTGGTAGCACTAGATTCACTAGAGCTTCTGGTGGTAATGGACAATGAGACTGATACTCTTTCGAGCGTTGATGAAGGAATACCCCAGATTCCGGAAGTAGCACAACTAAGTGCTCGTACTAAACCCGATCGGATCTATCAAGAGCATGAATGCAAAACAGTCTTTGATCGGCTATGTTGTGGCTGTCACGGTCTGTCTATTCTACTCACGGGGCGTCGTAATAACATCGAGCACACGATTCTTTTCGACGTTGGTCCTTATCCTCAATATTGGCTGGATAATGCCGAACGACTGGAAGTCGATCTTAAAAAAATTGAGTGTCTATTCTTATCCCACTGGCATTTCGACCATAGTGGTGGGTTCCCTGAGATTATTGGTGCAATTAGCACCGCTCGAGAAAAAGCCGGCTTGAACGCACCTCTGATTGTTGACATACATCCTGACCGACCCGATCAGCGCGGAATACAATTACCGAACGGAGAAATGATGCTACTCCCGATAGAGCCGACTATCGAGTCTATGATTAACCAAGGCGGCACGATAGCCACCCACTCTAAAGCCCACAAACTGTGTGACGGGTTTTTCTTCGGCAGTGGAGCCATAGAACGCGTCACGAAATACGAAACTGGTCTTCACGGACACCACACATTTCGGGAAGAAGAAGCTGCACCTGATCCTTTGATCATGGATGAACGCTTCCTCGCAGCCCATGTGCGAGGAAGAGGACTTTCCGTACTTTCAGCGTGCTCTCATGCGGGGATTATTAATGCGTGCCTGAGCGCGCAGACAAAATTCCCTGATATCCCAATTGATGTGGTGTTAGGCGGCTATCATTTGGCTGGTAGCGTGATGGAACAAAGAATCGAGGCAACGATAGACGACCTATCTACAAAGATTAATCCTCGAGTCGTCGCTCCAGGCCATTGTACGGGTTGGCGCGCAAAGGCGCGTCTGTCAGACACCTTTGCCCCCGGCCGTTACGCTCCTAGCGTCGTCGGCACTCTTTACCGTTTAGTAGGAGAATAGAGGAAGACATTTCACCCCTAGCGCACATAAGGTCCCCCTGTTTCAGAAGATTTCTGTCATCAACTGCATAAGGACAACACAGTTCTAATCAAGGGGTAATACTGAAATCGGCAATGTGGCGTCCCCTAGGGGATTCGAACCCCTGTTGCCGCCGTGAAAGGGCGGTGTCCTAGGCCTCTAGACGAAGGGGACGATCCTTCTTTGATGAAACAAGATTGGTGGAGCTAGGCGGGATCGAACCGCCGACCTCTACAATGCCATTGTAGCGCTCTCCCAGCTGAGCTATAGCCCCTTCCGGCTATAGATTATAAACCCTTATTACTTACTTCGTGAAGATCACCTGCTCATTAGTCCTCATAAAGAGTGCTTATTGTATCATGTAACTAAAGTTTTTAGGAATAACCCACCAGTTCTTATTCGGATGCCTTCTGCCCGTTCTCAATAAAACGTACAGCAAATGAAATTCGGTCGAGCACCTCGTCGCGCCCTATTAAGAAAAGAGTTTCCCCTATGCCTGGAGACGCCGCCGTTCCAGTAAGTGCGACCCGTAAAGGTTGTGCAATTTTGCCCATCCCTAGACCACAGTCCTCAGAAATTTTGTTAATAGTCGCGTCAAGTGACGAAATACTCCATTCGGTCATTGACTCCAGCTCCATCTTGGTCCGACTTAGAACTGGCACTGCCTCCTCCCTTAAATGCTTTTTAGCAGCTTTAGGTTCATATTCTTGAGGCTTTTGGAAAAAATAGCTGCTACCGAACGCTAATTCCACTAACGTCTTGGCTCTCTCTCTTTGGATCTGAAATATTCGTGCGACTCTCTCATCCGTTTTTGGTATCGCCATTGTCAGATAGGGGCGAACAGCGGAAACTAGTCTAGAGGAGTCCAATTGCAGCATATGTTGATGATTAATCCAAGTCAGTTTATCAACATCAAATCTGGCGGCAGCTTTGTTTACATCTTCTAACCCAAACAGTGCCGTCAAATCATCTACCGAAAAGATTTCTTGATCACCACGTGACCAGCCTAACCGAGACAGATAATTAATTACAGCTTCCGGAAGAAAACCCAACTCTCGGTATTCCAACACACTTAACGCTCCGTGCCTTTTAGACAATTTTTTTCCATCATTCCCATGGATCATAGGAATATGTGCATGTTCTGGTTTCTTCTTCCCGAGCGCTTGGTAAAGATGAAGCTGACGAGGCGTATTGTTCAAATGATCGTCTCCGCGTATAACGTGAGTCACGCCCATATCGATATCGTCTACCACAGCAGCAAGATGATAAGTCGGGGTCCCGTCTCCTCTAGCTATTATTAGATCATCTAGTTCTGCATTTTGATAAGAAACCGTCCCCTGGACTAAATCTTCCACCACGACTTGACCTTCACCCGGCGTTCTTAACCGGACCACGTAATTTTCCGACGCTTGTTTATTTTCCCTCAAGTTGCGACATAATCCATCGTATCGAGGTTTCTCTCTCTTCGAGAGCTGTAACTCACGCAATTTACTAAGCCTCTCCTTGGAACAGTAGCAACGATAGGCCTTTTTCTTATCCAAAAGCATTTGAACCATTTCGGAATATCTTTCCATCCGATCGGTTTGGAAAATCGGGCCCTCATCAAAATCAATGCCGAGCCATTCCAAGCCATCGATGATAGCCTGGACTGCTTCTTGGCTAGATCGTTCCCTGTCAGTGTCTTCTATCCGCAAGAGAAATCGGCCACCACTCTGCCGAGCAAAAAACCAATTGAACAATGCGGTTCGCACACCGCCTATGTGTAGGAACCCCGTGGGACTAGGAGGAAATCTCGTTACAACAGACACAAAAAAATTATCATTCTTTGGTCTTAGATAACAAACTTACCTTTCATGATGGCGTAATGACCAGGAAAGCTGCAGAAAAAGGTATAGTCTCCGCCTTTTGAAAATTTACCCAAATCCAACGTTGTTTCGGTGGTCTCCCCACCGCCTATCATAGCAGTCTTAGCTAGGACATCAGCATTCTCGGCTAAATATCCATTTTCCAGCCCGGCTTCCATATTGATGGTAGCAATTACACTGTCAAATTTATCTGACGCTACTATAACAACGTTATGGCCCATCATGTTTTTTGCTAGAGAACCACTGTGTTTCACGATCAGTTTCACAGCGGAGCAATCGGAGCCGACTTCTAAAACAGTCTTGTCAAATTGCATCATATCGGATCCGCTTATAGCAAGCTCACAATCCTTCGCCTGACATGAAAGTCCGAACGTAATCAAAAATCCAATCAAAGCATTTTTATAAAACATAGTTGAAATTCCTTCTTAAGTTTGACGAAACCAAGTCTTCGACCTGTCTCTCCCTACTTTCCCAGGCTCCAATTCTCTTTGATTTGTAATATATTGTCTACAGAATTTGGATCTTTGGAATTAGCCCAGACTATCACGATCAAAGTTGTCGTGGCGTTCAACAATCAGAAAATTAATATCGGAAGAGGTAGGAGTCGAACCCACCAAACACGTTTTAGCGCGTTTCACCGGTTTTGAAGACCGGGCGTCCCACCGGGCGACGATGCTCTTCCACCTTCTATGCTAGCAGAAAAATGAATTTATACTAACCGTCTAAATTTTACGCCCAAGCTCCGTTTTCATTCGATGAATACCCTAATGATCTGTAAGTAGCATCTACCAAAGACTGTCCTCGCTCATTGATCATCAACCCCGTACCCATCTTGTTCATCGCGTATCCGAAACTCATATGACATTGCGGATCCGCAAAACCTATAGAACCTCCAGCCCCAACATGCCCAAAAGCCCGCTCACCTAGAATCGCACTGGAATGGACCGCATCTTTTAACTCCCTGTTATCGGTAGACAACATGAAGCCCAGGCTAAACCTAGTAGGAATCAACAAAGTTCGGTCTTCAGGCGATTCCATGGAAACTTCAGACATTAGGTCCATGGCGCCCCTAGAAATAAAATGGGTTTCGCCATGTTTCCCCCCATTGGCCAGGGGTGAGTACATATTTGCTAAGCCACGTGCGTTGGTAATACCGTTAGCGGACCCTACTTCCGCCCCGTGGCACACTGGCTTGTTGATCTCCAGCAATCCGAAATCCCTCATGAACAAGCTCGCAGGCCTACCATCCTTCTTCGCGACGGCCTTCATAAATTTACTAGAAAGCCAATTCTCCTCCGCATCGGCTAGTGCAATAGGGGATACCCGTCCCGCCACACCGCGAGAATCTCCTATCGAAAAATCAGCTCCCAATCTCTTCGCTATTTCTTCGTTAAAAAACCTTCCCAATCTTTTCGAGGCAGCTCGATGAACGATCTCCCCGAGAGTCCAAGCCATGCTGATCGCGTGATAACCAAGCTGAGTCCCTGGTTCCCAAAAGATCGGCTCTTGTTCAGTTCTTTGGACCATGTAATCGTAATTATAAAATCCTCCTTCTGGAATGGGTTCCCGGTAGTGAGGTACTCCCAAAGTGTGATTCAACGCCATTTTTACCAATGCAGCCCCCTTCCCATTATCGGCGAATTCAGGCCAGTAGGTGCCAATCGGAGCCTCCAGATCTAGAAGGTTTCTATCTTGTAGTAGATGGGCACACAACGCACTTGCACCCTTCGTTGCCGAGAAAACAGTACACACCGTATCTTTAGTCCAGGATACTTCAGAACCGGGACACTTACCGCCCCAAATATCAACTACGCTTTTACCTTCGATCTTAACTACACAACTTGCACCTAGCTCCTTCCTAGTCGAAAAGTTCGTCAAGAAAGCCTCAACTACAGACTCAAAACGTTCGTCATAGAAACCCTCCAGCGGTCCATATCTTCCTTGTTCGTTCAAAAGACGCATTCCCTATCTCCTTCTAAGAACCCTATGGTTGCCTTGACGCAGGGTGAGTCCTTCCCGGTCGAAGAACTCCAGAATTTCGACGACAGCATTTCTTCCGATACCTGTTTTGTCACGAAAATCGACAACTGAGAACCGACCATCCTTCCTACTATCGCCAAGAGCAACGCAAGTCTTCCTTAAACCAGCAAGCGTTTCTGGTAGAAAATACCGTTTTTCACTAATCTTTATTACATAGCCTACTTTTACAGCTTCTTTCATATGAGAATCAAGTGCTCGTTTCGATATCCCAATTGCTTCGGATAAATCTTGAACTACCGGTATCTTTCTTTCACTAGCTGATAACAAGGGAAATATCTTAGGCCACATTTTTTTTAGCTCAAGCGAAACACCAACAGAGAAAGATTCCATTTTATAAATACCATCCTCAGCTCTGATTTTTCCTTGCTCAATCAATTCGGCAGCAGCCTCGATCAAAAACATCCGATCAACTGGTTTTACGAAATCAAAATTAGCTTTTAGCAATTCTTCTAACGTAATACCGGAAAACGATGGGTTAGTTTCATGAAAGATTTTTATCTTTTCCAAAACATCGGTTTTGAAATTTTCCCATCGTGTTTTTCGTACTGCAAAATCCGAAGATCCCATTTTTAATTCAACACACCCCGCTTTTTTTACGATCTCCTTCAAAATCGAGGTGGGCACGTTGCATTTTTGTCTAAACTCAACTAAATCTAACCCGATAACATCATCATCCAACAACTTAGAAAAGACCGCATGTAAATCTGGGTCGCTCATTATCTTAATTGACTCACAACGTCTTGCTCGCGAAAGACTTTTCTCTGCAGATGGATCGCAAACGACTCCTCCACCAATCGTTCGTACAGCCGCCTGATCTCTTAAAACGAACCGATCTCCTTTTACAGCATGAATTTTCTTATCAAAAACCAGTAAAGCAGATCGAGAATCAACTGTCGTATTCTGGTCGTCACAAAAAAATAGCCTGCCGGTTACATCCGCGGCCCCTAGATGAAAATGCACTGGCATTCTGTGTTTTAAATTCTCTCCGTCTAGAGAAAAGACTTGCGCATGAATTCTCTTACTAGTGCCTCGTAAAAATTCAGACACTAACCAGTCGCCCCTTTCGATTGGAGTTTTCCCCAGTTCTGATCCAGAAAGATTTAGAGCACACCTTTGCCCCACGCGAGCTTCTTCAGAGCTTCCACCTTGAGCATGCAAATTTCGAATTCTGAATTTACCACCGGACGGTAGATGTCTTATGGTCTGGTTCATCCCCAAACAACCGGAAAAAATTGAACCCGTAATTACTTTGCCGGCTCCTCTCAAAGAAAACGATCTGTCAACGGCCAACCGGAAGAGTCCCCTACTACTTTTCCTCCTTAACGTTTGTTTATTTTCCAACAGAAATTGCTTGAGCTCCTTTATCCCCTCACCAGTTTTAGTAGACACACAGAACTCCCGACTTTCCTTAAGAAAAGTCGGCAACAAAATATCTTTAACTACCGATCTCACTTCCAGCTTTCTGTCCTCATCTACACGGTCAACCTTGGTGAAAACGACTACTCCGCTACTTACACCCAATAAGCTTAGGATGGCAAGATGCTCCGCTGTCTGAGGCATAGGACCGTCATCCAAAGCAATCACAAAAAGCACTGCGTCTACGCTTCCTACGCCGGCAACCATTGTACGGACAAACCGCTCGTGACCGGGAACATCGACGAAACCGATCTTTTCTCCGTCTCCCAGGTCGACATAAGCAAATCCCAAATCGATACTAAGACCTCTTCTTTTCTCTTCAGGCAACCTATCCGTATCAATGTCAGTAAGAGATCTAATTAAAGAAGTTTTTCCATGATCAACATGCCCAGCTGTAGCATAAATCATTTGCTTCTTAGCTCCATTTTTTTTATCTGCTTAAGCATCAGATCAGGTTTTTCAAGACAGCGGAAATCGAAAATGATACTTCCATCAGAAATTCTTCCTAACATTGGAACCGGCACTTTCCGAAAAATAGCCGAAAGTTTCTTCAGCTGTCGCTCTTCTCTTTTGCATGGCGTGATTTTTATTCCCCAACTAGGCAAACGGTCAACGGGTAAAGCACCGCTACCTATCTGACTCATGCATTCCACCAGCTCGACATCCGCAACTTTCTCTAGAGCCTTCTCAAGTTCGGGCAAAATTTGGCCGGCCGTTTCTCGAATATCCGCTTGAGTACGTGTCAGCGTTCTTAGAGCAGGCAGATTTTTATTTAAATTTTCCGGGTCACTGTAAAGCCTTAAAGTAGCTTCAAGGGCAGCTATGGTCATCTTGTCCACTCTCAGTACTCTTTTTAATGGGTTCCTTTTCACTTTGGCAATTAAATCTTTGCGACCGGCAATCACTCCACATTGAGGCCCACCCAGTAACTTATCGCAGCTAAAAGTAACTAAATCTCCGCCCAGCTCTATCGCTTCTTTAACGGTTTGTTCTTTAGGCAGCCCGTACCTGCTCAGATCCACAAGTGTGCCACTCCCAAGATCGATTATAAAAGGCACCTCTTTCGCCTTTGCTACAACCGCCAAATCTCTTTCCGGGACAACAGCAGTGAAACCTGAAATGACGTAATTGCTTGTGTGGACCTTCATAATCGCCCCAGTTTTGCCAGATAGAGCTAATTCGAAATCACGTAAATGAGTACGATTTGTTGTGCCCACCTCAATCAATTTAGCCCCAGCCCGTTTCATGATATCCGGAATCCTAAATTCCCCACCTATTTCAACCAACTCTCCCCGTGAAACTAACACCTCCTTTCGGTATCCTAGAGAACTTAAGGCCAAGAAGACTGCCGCAGCATTGTTGTTAATCACCGTAGCAGCTTCTGCCCCTGTAAGACGACATAAGGATTCCTCAACCAACTTATCTCTATCGCCCCGTTTCCCAGTGTTTACATCGTACTCCAAATTTACCGGTCCACTGATTGATAAAGCGACCTGGTCGACCGCTTCTTTCGATAAAACAGATCGTCCCAAATTGGTATGAAGTACGGTGCCCGTAAGAATTAGGACATTGCGCATTTTCGGGGTCATGCGAGATTTCATGATACGATCTATCTCAGGCAAAATCTTTTCAATCTCGCTACCTATACCCCCCTGAACCATCTGTTTCTTAAATTCTTCTAAGAATTCCCGCGCGGTCGAGACAAACAGCTGATGTCCAAATCTTTCTACTAAATTCCGACCAATTTTAGAACGGCTCAAATCATCTACAGATGGGATTTTGCGTAATATTTCGTTTTTATTGGGTTTACATTTTCGATTCACTGTCTAGTACACCGTCCTTATGTTCCTGTGAACTTAGGATTCCTCTTTTCAACAAAAGCCCTCATAGCTTCCTGGGAATCGTTAGTCAGTGACAAATTACCTGTCATGCTTTGCTCGAATCTATATCCGTCTCTCAAAGTCATGTGTTCGATCTGGTTAAGAGAGTGTTTAGCCAACTTGGTAGCGACAGGACTCTTAGAGGCGATTTCGGCCGCTAGATCCAACGTCACTGAAATTAATCCCTCATCTTCAACGCAGTCCTCTATGACACCCAAACGGTACAATTCAGGTCCGAAAACACGATAGCCTGTTAACATCATTCTCCTCAGTTTGGAATGCGAAAAGAGTCTTTGCGCATGTTTACCGCCACCAAGTAGACCAACATTTATTTCTGGAAGTCCCAGACAACCACTCTCCGAGCTATACAGAATATCGCACGACGCGGCCAAGGCCAAACCGCCCCCTAACGCAGGCCCATTGAGAGCTCCTATGACAGGTTTCTGACATTCCATGATGCTGTAATACGCTTCTCTCGCCCTTCGACTATTTTGCCAATGGTCGCCCAGTTTTTTTTCTACCCCCGCCCTTTCTTTTATATCTGCCCCAGCACAAAAACACTTCCCTTCTCCGGTCAAGACGATCGCCCTTATTTTTTCTTTGTCACTTAGATAGTCAAAAACAGCAGCAGTTTCAGTCAATAACTTTTGACTATGAGCATTCACTGGTGGGTTGGAAAATTTGACCAAGGCAACATGGTCGATCGGATACTCAATTTTCAAAAATTTCACTTCCATCCATTACCTCCTTTTTGATTCGATTATCTGCTATCCACGAAAAATAAGAAATAAAAATATAAACTAGCTATATTTCGTTTTATGATCTGGCATACGAACATGCCAAATGAGGGAGAGTATCCACAAATGAACGAAATCGCTGCTGACCACAACGAAAAAGAAGAGGCTCGAAAAATACTTGTCGACAGCGTGGCCGATTTTTGCAAGCAAGAACTCGAGCTTAAGCGAATACGATCTTTTAATGAAGAGTCACTAAGCTATAGTGAAGAAATTTGGAAGCAAATGTGTAATCTCGGGTGGACCTCGGTGATTTCAGGAGAAAGAGACGGCGGCCTAGATTTAGGTTTCGCTGCCGCCACCTCCCTTTGTCGAGAACTGGGTCGCGTAATCGCACCAGAACCGATGTTAGAATGTGGTATTGCAACTTCGGCCCTAGTCTCTAAGCTTCCCAATAAACAAGCGTGGTTTAATGACACGATTAAAGGGGATAAAATTGTTATTTCCCATTTCGATCAACTTGCTGCTCAAAACCCTTGGGCTTCCCAAAAATCTGTCACAGCCTCAAAGAGAGGGAATCATTTTGTACTGACCGGACAATTAGACAATTTTCCGTTGGCCAACATTGCTGACATGTTCGTAGTAGTTGCTGATTTAAACAATAAGAGTAGCCTTTTTCTAATAGAAAAATCCGAAAGAAATTTATCCATAAAATTGGATAAATTGTCGGATGGTACTTTCTGTGGTCGACTTACTTTAGCCGACGTTAAAATTGAGGCTGATGGCCTATTGGCCAAAGGCGTGGAAGCCGAACGCGCTATTTGCCACAGTTACCGAGCTGGATCTTTATGTACGAGCGCCTATCTCGTTGGCCTCTCAGAAAGCCTTTTAGAAATTACTTTAGAATACCTTAAAACTCGTAAGCAGTTCGGAAAACCCATAGGAGCTTTTCAAGCGCTACAACACAGAGCCGTAGATCTTTATATCCAAAAAGGACTCGCTAGCGCAGTCCTTGAAGAAGCCGCCCGGAAAGCAGATTCTCAAGCGGAAGACGACACAATTCAATTATTGGTAGACAGAGCTAAATATCGGAGTAACGAGGCCGCTATCGCTATTTCCCGGCAATCCGTTCAAATGCATGGTGGAATAGGGTATACGGATGAATGTGACGTTGGCTTATTTCTGAATCGCGCGTTGGCTTTAGTTGCCCGGTATGGCAACAACACAGTACTTCGACGCAAAATCGGAGAGCATATCTGCAGACCAGTAGAAAATGAGGTCGGCGCAAAGAACTTTACGCACTCGACAACCGTGTCTAAGGGAAATTGGTTAAAGCCTCCAACCCGCGGTTGGAACACGATGCCGGATCGTCAGTTTAGAGAAGTTTCAAGGGCCTTTTTGGAAGAAGAATATCCTTCCGAACTTCGATTCTCATCCAAACGCCTCAGGTGGAAGGAAATAAAACCTTGGTATAAACGTTTGTCCGAAATCGGTTGGATAGCGCCGGCCTGGCCGGCTAAATACGGTGGTATGGAACTAACCCCGTCTCAACAGATGATCTATATCGAAGAGCAGGAACGGCGGGGCGTAGGCAGAGCTCCAGACATGGGAATTATTATGGTCGGCCCAATACTTATCCAACACGGCACCAACGAACAACAAAAGACTTATTTGCCGAAAATATTATCTGGAGAGCAAATTTGGTGTCAAGGTTATTCAGAACCAAATGCTGGATCAGACCTTGCGAGCCTCCGCACTAGAGCTGACGCAGACGGCGATGAATTCATAATCAATGGCCAGAAAACTTGGACAACCTTGGCGCAAGATGCGACACACATGTTTTGTCTAGCCAGAACTTCTAGCAAAGGAAAACCACAAGAAGGAATCAGTTTTTTCTTGATTGATTTAAACCAGACCGGAATTACTATCCGACCGATTCGTAACATTGCCGGACACGAAGAATTTTGTGAAGTTTTCCTGGACGATGTCAGGGTATCCTCAGAATGCATGGTTGGTGAAATTAACCAGGGATGGGGTATCGCTAAAGCCCTACTCGGCTTTGAAAGAATTTTCTTAGGAAGTCCCCGTCAGTCCCAATATATAATCAAACGACTAGAAGATATCGCCGTTGAGTTAAATTTGTTCAAAGACACCAGCTTTAGGGATCACTTTACGAAACTAAAACTAGATGCCTTGGATTTAGAGTGCAATTATCAAAAATTCGCTGATATTGTACGACGTGGAGAATCTCTGGGGCCGGATGTATCGGTTCTGAAAATATGGGCGACTGAAACCTTTGCCAGACTATCAGAGCTGCTTATAGACGTTTCCTTTGAGAAAGGCGGTGTAGCGGGACCTATAGATTTTGGCGAGACTCGAGTAGACGTTCTGAGCCAATTTTACAATGCCCGACCCGCAACTATCTATGGCGGCTCCAATGAAATCCAACGGAACATCGTCTCAAAACTAGTACTAGGGCTACCAAATCTATAGAAAACCCTATTGAAAGACGAGTAAAGGTTAAAATCTCCTTGTCCCTAAAAACCGTCTTCGCTAAAGTATTAGGCAAACTCTGGTTTCGAGGAAGTTTCGTGCCGGTTGTGGTGTATTGAACAAAGAAATTTTAAATAGGAGTTCCCATGGCGGAAATACAATTTGCGGCGCCTGAAACTATAGGCCAGGCGATTAAGATACTTGCAGGAGCTAAAGGAAAAAGTAAGATTCTTGCGGGCGGAACCGACCTCCTAGTGCAAATGCGCTCCGGCAGAATAGAACCTTCATTCATCGTGGATATAAAAAATATCCCCGAATTATCTGAAATAAAAAAAGAAAAAAATGGTTACCGAATTGGGGCAGCTGTTTCCGGCGCTAGACTAGGTGAAAATAAAACAGTAAAAAAGAAATGGCCAGGAGTTGTTGAGGCACTTGAATTAATAGGTTCTACTCAAATACAAGGCAGAGCATCCTTGGGCGGCAATCTCTGTAACGGATCGCCAGCCGCAGACAGCGTACCCGCCATGATCGCCGCTGGTGCTAAGTGCAAGGTTGCTGGGCCTCGCGGAAGGCGTACAGCGAAAGTGGAAGAAATAATCATCGGGCCCGGTAAAACCTCTCTTAAGAAAGGTGAGTTTATTGTTAGCTTTTTATTACCGAATAAACCAAAAAAGTCGTCAGAAGCTTATCTCCGACTAATCCCCAGGACGGAGATGGATATCGCTGTCGTGGGTGCGGGAGTCAGCTTAACATTGGATTCAAAAGGTGTCTGCTCTGCAGCACGGGTAGCCTTGGGCGCCGTCGCTCCTACTCCTATCTTAGTCGACGAAGCCGCGAACATACTCGTGGGCTCGGACTTGGATGCAACGACTCTCAATAAATTGGCTGCGGCGTGCAGAGAAGCTTGTAATCCAATAGACGATATGAGGGGTACAGTAAAATACCGTACGAAAGTCGCGGGTGTACTTGCAACACGAGCCGCAAAAATCGCGGCCGATAGAATAAGGAGCAGCTGATGAGCAAACAGCACGTGACAATGGAAGTCAATGGAGATCCGATAGAATTCCTCTGCCGAACGGACCAAACTTTACTTGACTGCTTGAGAGACGAAATAGGATTAACTGGCACTAAGGAAGGCTGCTCAACAGGAGACTGTGGTGCATGTAGTGTGACCGTCGACGATCGCCTCGTCTGCTCTTGCCTAGTATTAGGAGTAGAAGCGGACGGATCTAAAATAGAGACCATAGAAGGAATCGGAGAATCAGAGGACTTACACCCATTACAACGCCATTTTCTGGAAGAAGCTGCCTTGCAATGCGGGATCTGCACTCCCGGATTCATAGTTGCAGCGAAGAATCTACTAGAGAAAAATCCTAGTCCCACCGAGGAGGAAGCCCGCTATTGGCTGGCTGGCAACCTTTGTCGATGCACTGGTTACGATAAAATCATCAGAGCCGTCATGAAAGCGGCGGAAGAAATGAGAGGTTAAACAACATGAGTAAAGAACCAAATGATAACGGGACAAATGGTTATAAGTATATCGGTACGCGACCTGTGCGACCCGACGGAGTAGATAAGGTAACTGGACGAGCTAACTTCGGTGCTGATATCAGTTTGAACGGAATGATATATGGTAGCGTTGTTCGAAGCCCTCATGCCCATGCGAAAATTAAAAAGATTAATGTAGATAAAGCACTCAAATTGAAAGGAGTTAAGGCGGTCGTAACAGGTGCTGATTTTCCAACACTGAAACCGTCCGACAAAGTACCAGGTGTAGCCCCATTAAGCTTTTACGACATGTCTCGAAATGTTATCGCTAGAGATAAAGTACTTTATGACGGCCACGCGGTAGCAGCAGTTGCAGCAACTAGCCAATCGATAGCAGATAAGGCTGCTAAATTGATTGACGTAGAATACAAAATCCTAAAGCCAGTAATGACCGCTACCGAAGCCATGAAAGATAAGGCTCCGCTGCTTCACGACGACCTTTTCACAGAAGGATTAGAGCCAACTCCCGAATCGGCATCTAACATTGCCAAGCGTACAGAAATGCGACTAGGAGACGCAGAGTCGGCACTGACAAACGCTGACGTAATCGTGGAAAGAAGGTACTCAACAGAAACGGTGCATCAAGGGTATATTGAGCCCCACGCTTGCGCCGCGAATTTCACTAAAGATGGTGCAGTGACTATTTGGGCTTCGAGCCAGGGACAATTTATGGTTCGAGCCTATACCGCTAGGTTATGCGGAATGAGCACTTCGAAAATTAAAGTAATCCCAGCAGAAATAGGTGGGGGTTTCGGGGGCAAGACTACTATATATCTGGAACCCTTAGCGTTGATGCTGGCCAAAAAATCTGGGCGTCCTGTTAAAATGACGATGAGTCGGACGGAGGTCATGCGTGCCACCGGCCCAACTTCCGGGGGTACGGCACACGTTAAAATCGGGGCAAAGAACGATGGGACCCTGGTCGGCGGAACCTTGGAATTACATTACGAGGCAGGGGCATTCCCGGGCTCACCGGTCGCACTAGGATGCATGACCGGTTTTGCTCCCTACGATTTGAAAGATGTAGCCTGTTTAGGCTGGGATGTCGTAGTGAACCGACCTAAGGCAGCTGCTTATCGTGCTCCAGGAGCTCCCGTGGCTGCCTACGCTGTTGAGTCAGCCATAGATGAACTCGCGACAAAGCTAGGAATCGATCCACTAGAACTGAGAAGAAAAAACGCGGCAAAAGAAGGTACGAAAGCCGTGTATGGCGTAGAATTCGATCGTATAGGAAAC
>CAZXQY010000058.1:0-16658 GCA_964642505.1 uncultured Gammaproteobacteria bacterium
AAGTCGTGCGTAAGAAAGCCGTGGTAGGTCGACATCCCGTCGGCCCAGTGCTCGCTCAGCGATTTACCATCGCGACCGTAAACCTCACACTCTGAGCGCCGCGTGTAAGCTGTTGCGACTTCAAAACCGGTGGCAAAAATCAGACAATCCACAGCGTATTCGATGCCGTTCGCGATTACAGCCTTCTCAGTGACGCGCTCTATGCCTCTGCCCGCGGTGTCGACCAATTTCACATTCGGACGGTTGAAAGCGACTAGGTACTCGTCGTGGAAGGCCGGTCGTTTACACCACTGACCGTACCAATGTTTGAGTCCCTCGGCGGTTTCAGGATCCTTAACCAATCGGGCAACTCGTTCGCGAATCTGGTGGCCTTTCTTGTAGTCCGCGACTTCGCGGATCAAGGCTAGGTGTTCTGGTGACACACCGTCTACATCGCCGACATCGAGGATCTCGAATGCCAATTTAAAAAAATCAGTCCATTTGTCATTGACCAAATCCTGTTTCACCGGCAATCCAGCCATGATCGAACAAAAATTCTCGTCACGCTCGGCCTGCCAGCCGGGTGTCAGCGAATTTGCCCAATCCATATCTGTTGGTCTGTTGTTGCGTTCATCAACCGGTGCGGGAGTACGCTGAAACAGATAAAGCTGTTTTGCATATGGGGCAACGCCCGGAACTACCTGCACACCTGTTGCACCGGTACCAATAATACCCACTCTCTTGTCGCCTAAGCCCGTTAGTCCGCCCGAATTATTGCCGTCCGTGTAAGTGTAGTCCCAACGGCTGGTATGAAATGAATGCCCTTTAAAGTCTTCGAGTCCCACAATTGCTGGTAACTTCGGACGATGCAAGGGGCCACTTGACATAATCACAAAGCGCGCTCTAAACACATCATTGCGGTCAGTCGTAACAGTCCAACGTCCATCCTTCTCTGACCATCGCATTTCTTCTACCTGGGTCTGGAAGCAAGCCTTGCCGTAGAGATCGAAGTGTTTTCCAATACGTTGCAAGTGTGAGTAGATTTCAGGTTGACGTGCATACCGCTCGCTCGGGATGTACCCGGTTTCCTCGAGTAGTGGCATGTAAATATAGGCTTCGGTATCGCATTGTGCGCCAGGATAGCGGTTCCAGTACCACACGCCACCGAAGTCACCGGCCTTATCGACGATACGGATGTCGGTAACACCGGCTTGTTGTAGACGTACTGCCGTCACCAAGCCTGAAATACCACCGCCAAGAATTAAGACATCGAGTGAATCGAGAATGGGCACACGGGTGAACCCAGGTTCGACATGCGGATCGGTTTCGTACTGCTCGAGTTGTCCAGCTACTTCGACGTATTGATCGTTTCCGTCCTCGCGCAAGCGCTTGGCGCGCTCTTCGGCATATTTCCGTCGCACTTCGATGGGATCGAACCCGAGCATCTCCGGGAGGAGTGGATTCGTTTCACCGCTATTGGTATCAAGAGTGTTCATGGTTTGCGACCTTGTTCAAAGAAACTCCGCGATAGGAGTGCCATAAAAATCCCAACAAGCAGCATTGTTTATAACCTGAATTAGATAATTCGGCAAATGAATTAGTTTTTTTCAAAAATAATTAATTAATTTAGGACCAATTAAAAACATCATTCAACTGCTGATACATCTTTCTTAAATCTCTCGATAGTGAAGTCAACTAGTGCTTCTGGGTTACCCTTTGAGAAAGGTGATTAGGAAGCATAGACATTTTATATCGAATATTGATAAACCCTTCCTATCGGTAGATTGGCTAGTATACCTATAGGTAAAACCTAATCTAATATTGGGTTTTTGTCTCCAGAAGCGGAGGGAAAGCTTGTTGAATAAAGTAAAAACATTTTGGATAAGGCGAATATTCTAGAATAGCAATATAATAAACAATATGAAAAAAATTATTCTCGCGAGTACGTCTATTTACCGAAAACAACAATTAGAAAGACTTAATATTTCATTTACAATTGCCTCGCCTGATGTGAATGAGGAGGATTTAAAAGGTAAAGGCCTTGATCATGTTCAATTGTCGAGAGAATTATCACTTTTGAAAACTCGCAGCATTAGTGCACTGTATGATGCAGCAATTGTCATCGGTGGTGATACAGTTGCTAGTTTTAATGGAACAATATTGAATAAGCCTAAGACAAAAGAAAAGAGCTTCGAGCAACTAAAAATTTTGGCGGGAAAAGAGCATAAATTGATTACTTCCCTCGTTATTAGCGCAAATGGGCAAGAGCACATTCACAGCAGCGTTGCTAATATGAAAATGCGAGAACTAGCGGATGAACAAATATTAAGATATATCGATATTGATGAACCGTTACATAGTTGCGGTTCCTATCGCCTTGACGCGTCGGGAATAAGCCTCTTCGAGAACATTGAATGTGAGGACTACACAGCAATTATAGGTATACCGCTTATGTGGACAGTAAAAACTCTAACAGAAATTGGTGTCGCAATTCCTTAATCCAAACCTATAAGTTCTTATCTATTCTTCAATTGATACCGTAATACTTCGAAGCCGCAATCTGTCTATACCTATTAGACTTATTAGCTTAAGGCCTTCCTATTCTGTCTTCCATCCAGTAGAAAAAAAGTGCAGCCAATTTTCTCCAACAATTTTTTTAATTTTTGATGGTTCCCAATCGGCGGCTAACATTGCCGAAGTTATATTAGGAAACTCCTCTATACTTCTAATTCCTTCTGGATTAACAATCTCTCCAAATTCGACTAATTTTCTAGCTTTGCCTTTATCGTGAGTTATCCATTCGAAAAAATCCGCTCCGTGCCCCTGAGTGAAATCTGTTCCGATTCCAACACAATCGTCTCCTACAAGTCCGGTTACGTAGTCGATGGCAACAACGTAGTCGTGCACGGTGGCGTTCAGCCCTTTTTTCAGAAAAGGAGAAAACATAGTAATTCCGATGAAGCCTCCATTCTTTGCAATAAACTGTAGCTGTTCATCTGATTTATTTCGGGGGTGTTTTTTTAGTCCAGACGGTAAGCAGTGACTATAAGTGACCGGCTTTTTCGAGAATTCGATAGTATCTATGGATGTCTGAGGACCAACATGACTAAGATCCACCACCATTCCTACTCGATTCATCTCTGAAACTATTTCCTTTCCGAATCCACTTAGACCACCGTCGGGCTCGTAGCAGCCGGTCCCTATCAAGTTTTGTGTGTTGTATGTAAGTTGAGCTATTCCAACACCGAGCTCTCTGAACAGTTCCACGAAACCTGGGTTGTCTTCGAATGGCGCGCCATTTTGAAAGCCTAATATTATTCCTGTCTTATTTTCTCTTTTCGCCTTA
Organism: uncultured Gammaproteobacteria bacterium; assembly: GCA_964642505.1. Lineage (GTDB taxonomy): Bacteria > Pseudomonadota > Gammaproteobacteria > TMED69. The sequence continues at coordinate 3,326 of CAZXQY010000058.1, forward strand.
ATGATATCCTCGGAAGTTCGCACTTCCATCAGAATATCGTCGTTGAGTGCTAGATGTTTTTTCCAAATACTGATGTTCTCCATCGTATCTCGAAAGTTTTCCCAAACAGAGCAAGTGCAGTTGGCCGCTGTCACGTTACCGCGGCGCATTTCCTCAAAGATTTTTCTGTCGAATTTAGAGACGTTTAATCCGTCGATCACGATAAGTTCGTCATGCATTGTCATGGTGCTTCTATTACCTCGGAATCTTCTTATTCCTTTAATTTACTAGTTTTCTATAAGCATTCCTTCCTTGTCTATCTCTAAGCCGGTTAGCCGAGCTTTTTCAATTACTGAAGGATGCCATTCTATTTTTCCGGCGTCAGGTCCCCCGATAAGAGCTAGGAGAGTTCCTCGCTCTTCACCCACATACTTAAAGCCTCGGTAGATTTTAGTTGGTACGGAGATGACATCAAAGGGATTCAGAACTAGTTCTCGCTGGGAATTATCTTCCATCCAATAAATAGACCATGGTCCTATGAGGGGGATAAAAACTTCTTCGGTTTCGTGGCTATGAAGAGCGGCTCCTCCCCCATGTTCTGCATGCGCAAATTGCAGATTGAACCCGAAAGCGGGAGATTTAATGTGAGGCAGAGTGTCAGGATTCTTAATGTTTTCAATAACATTTGCTTCCATACTTCGGAAGTCAATCAAATTGATAATCTCTCTAGCATGTCCTGGTATTTTTTGATCCAAGTAAGCTAGGCTTGCACCCTTCATATTATCGAATCTAGCGACACATTCTTCCATTTCTTCAATCGACACATTTTTTTCCTTCATATTTTAATCCTCTTTCGTTATCCGTATAGGCGAGACGAGGCAATTGCAGCGCCTTCTGAAAGGCTAGCTAATTTCAACCAGACTGCGGCTGGTGCCACTTCTCCGAAACCAGCAAAGGTTCCGAAACCGCAATCTGTTCCTGCAATAACTCTCTCTCGCCCTACTATAGCGGCATACCTTTCAATTCGCTGGGCGACTAATTCCGGATGCTCGACGAAGTTGGTGGTCGTGTCTATCACCCCTGGCATAATGATTATATCGTCGGCAATCTTAGAATTACGAAAATATGTCCATTCGTGCTCATGTCGCGGGTTTGCCGCTTCGAAAGCAATAGTTTTCGCAGTGGTATTTTTAAGTACAGGGTTTAGCACTTCACTTAACGGTGCGTCGAAGTGGTGGGGCCCTTCGTAGTTTGCCCAACAAAGATGGAGCCTCAATTTTTCGCCAGGAATATTCTCTACCGCAACATTTATAGCCTCTAAATTCAATTCGATGAATTTAGTGTACCCCATTTCTTCAACCACTTTGCTAGCCCAAAAATTACCATGGTTAGGGTGGCAAATTGGAAGATCGGTTGCATCAAGCTGGAGCATAAAACCAGCTTCCACAATCGCCTCGTATTCTTCTTTTAATGCTACAGCAAGAGCCATAATATAATCTTCGTAGTTCCCATAGTGACGGTCTACCACACAAAATGCCACAGAGCCCGGTGTAATGCTGGGAACAAAAGATTTTTCTACTTGATGAGTGTCTAAAGCTTGACGGAAATTTGCTAGATCACGGGTTATAAAATTTTGTCCCATATAATTAATTTCTCCGATACAGGCAGGCATGTTTATGTGCTTGCCACCCTCGCTCTGATATTGTCTGTCTTGTACTTCAGGTACTATTTCGAGATCCTTAAAAGACCACATGACTGTCTCGCCACCTAATCCTGTAACTCTTTCTGATATGTAGTTATTGAACCCGACTTTGCCGACTTCGCCGTCACTCACTATATCGATTCCAGCAGACTTTTGCAGACCGACCATTTCATCTACTCCTTCCTTCACGAGGTTCCAGTAAGACTTGTCAAAAGGTATCCCTTCTTGGTGCTGGTAGATGCGCGCTAAAACGTCTGCCGGGCGCGGTAGGCTTCCGATGTGGGATGTAAGGATGCGGTTGTGACTTGTATACATTCGAAATTCCTCCCTATAACTTAAAGTTAGCGAGTGTGCGTCTCTAATATATTCTCAAATTAGTTAATTCGGCAAATAAATTAGTTTTCCCTCTAACTACAGGCTTCTATCAGTGGCACATTTGTCGGTCGGCTTTCCAGGTTTTTTGTAGCGGTTTTGAAAACGGAAGACGTTGTCAGGACAGACGTCAATGCATCTACCACAATTCGTACAATCTCCGGCTAGAATCAACCTGGTCTCGCTATTAATTGATAACGCAGGTTTGATAACCTGCGGTTCTGGACAGGACGTAAAACAATCGCCACAGTTGCTACAATCTTCGCGCGCATGTGCAGAGATTCTAATTATCGAAAAATTTCCGATTAAGCTGTAAAAAAACCCGACCGGGCAAAGATGGCTACACCAACCTCGTCTGCTGATGAAAGTATCAAATAGGAAGATAGAAATTACCAGAATCCAAGTTAAGCCAAAGCCAAAAATAAATGCGCGATGAATAATAGTGACTGGATTTATCAGTTCCCATACTAAGGTTCCCGAAAAAGATGCCAACGTCAATGTTGTTAACAAGAGCCAGATACGGTTGGATGGTTTGAGAGTCAATGTGCCACGGATGTTTAGATATTGGCGACATTTGAATGCGATGTCTGTAATTATGTTAACGGGACATACCCATGAACAAAAAACCCTACCTCCGACTAGGCAGTAAAAACTTGTAACTAGTGCCGCACCTAGTACTGCTGCGTTATTTATTGTCTCTAGTGCTAAAAATGACTGAATCGCTAATAAGGGGTCCGTCAGAGGCAAAGTGTTAAACCAGACATTAGAGGCCAGATTACCTTTTACCCACCAAATTCCAAACCACGGGCCTATCAGGAATGCGATCAGGATAGCAGATTGCGTTATTCGTCTAAGTATTAGCCATTTATTTTTACGCCATAAACTGTGACTGTTCTGATGCATTCGTACTTCCGATTTGTCTATTAACTAGATACCGATGTTACAAATAATCATAGTTAACCTTTCTCTTGATTATGTTTGTCGGCAATACCTTTATAGCGGCATCTGGTACTACACAGTCCTTCTCGCATTTTCCGCAGCCTGTGCAGTGCTTGTAATCTACTGTAGGTTCCCAAGTTATGTTTCCGTTATCTTGCTTCATAATCATGTTTATTGCCTTGTCTTTTACTGGGCATGCGATATAACAAGCTTCACAGTGAGCGGAGCCATTCATGCTGACGCAGGTGTCGGTTCCTGTCACTACGGCAAGACCCATCCGAGCGTCTTCTATATCGTCTAGAAGGCTATCTAAAGCGCCGGTCGGGCAGGCGGCTACACATGGTATGTCTTCACACATTTCGCATGGAATTTCTCTTGCAATGAAATAAGGTGTGCCGGGGCTTGAGAAAGTACCGAAAGGAGTGAGCTTCAATGTATCGTAGGGACAATCTCTCACACAAAGACCGCACCTGACGCAAGCGCCTAGAAAATCGTTTTCTGAAATCGCGCCAGGCGGCCGTAGTTCTGACGTAGGGCGACTTTGAGCGATTTTTGCATACCCGCCCAACAAAAGATTCATCAAACTGAAGGTCGCTGCACCTTTGACAATGGTCTTGACGAACTTACGGCGGTTATCAGATTGTAAGCGTTTGTGTATTTTCATATTCGGTAGCAGTATCCAGCTGTTATCTATTCTTCTAATATATTCCCCAACTAGTTTATTTTGGAGAACTGATTCACTTCTGCAAAGGGTCGGTTGCCAAGTCAGCCGGCGTCGGACAAGCGTAGGCCTAGGATACCGACAATTATTAAGGAAAGGCTAAAGATTCTCCCGGCGCTGACAGCTTCGCCGTAAAAAAAAACTCCTATGGTCGCTACTCCAGTTGCTCCGATGCCGGTCCACACAGCGTATGCTGTGCCAACTGGTAGATCCTTCATCGAGAGAGACAACAACACCAAAGAAACTAAGCCTGTTAGAAGTGCTATAGAAGCTGCCGGCAGTTTTGTAAATCCGCTGGATTCTTTTAGGGCAATAGGCCAAATACACTCTAGAACACCAGCAACAAACAGGTAAGTCCAAGCCATAAATATTTTCCTCCCTTTCTAAGTTGCTCTAAGTAAAATCTGTAGATTTGGCGCTCAAAAATATAGTTGCCTGCGACTAGGCCAAAAATCAAGCATCCATTACCAAGCTCAAAGCGTTACCAGTCTGCAATGGTTGCGAGCCAGGATTTTAACAATTTGTTTTGGACGCAACCTTACAGACGCGAATAATTAAGTGGTGTTCAAGTAATATGTATTCGTTTTTTTGCTGATACAGTCGCTTCTCCAACTACCTTCCACTCGCCAGTTTGTCTAGACAACATGTAAAAGTATTGAGCTATTTCGCTCTCAGTTATGGGCTTTCCGCCTGAATCTCTTAAGCACCAGTCAGCTACAAGTATCATCGCTGAATCGTTCAGAGCTTTAGTTTGGATTTCAATTACTTCTGCTGTCCAATCTGGTGATTCGTCAAGCCAGTCGGAAAACCCCTGAATAAAATCACGCGTCGATTTTGCATCCGATAGCGGTATTTCTCCATCAAGGTCCAGATATGTAAAAGGAGGCGCGTACAGAGCTGTGACCTCATCCACGAAAGCGTTTTTGGCGGCAATTGGCTTGAGCATGTTGAGGCGATACCATTGTTCGGCATCTGCTTCTAGGGCTGCTAAGGAATCAGACATGATTATTCTCCTTATCACGTTAAAAAACTGTCATGAAGTTATTCTTAGATGATTCTGCTAAGATTCTCCCTTAAGTCGCGGCATTACTTTCTTGCTGAAAGTTTCTAGCGTGGAGTCCGGATTCGAGCTTACGCAGGGATTAATTAGGAAGTGCCGGACTCCGGCCTTGATGTGAGTTTTGAAAAAATCGCAGACATCATCAACTGTCCCCACACAATGCATTTTTTTAATCAGTTCTAACGGAATCGTGTTGGCTGCTTCCACGATCTTTTCGATTCGAGCACTATCATTTATTATTAGTCTTGCGAAATGAAATTGTTTACTCGGTAACTTTGAGATATCGAAACCAGAGTGCTTTAGGCTGCCACGTTCTGCAATACAGAATACCGAGAGTTCCCTTAAAAGTTTTTCGGTCTCATTTTCATCATCAGTGATATGCATGTAGACCCACACGCTCGGTTCAATACTTTTAGGGTCACGACCGTATTTAACCGCGTGTTCGTTTAGATAATTCAGACGTTTAGTGTAGTACTCCGGAGTGCTGAAAAACGGTTGCCAACCGTCACCAAGTTCTGCCGTGATGCGCAGAGCTGTGTTTGAACCTAGGGCTCCGACATGAATCGCTGGATGAGGTTTTGTTATAGGTTTTTGATCGATCCACGCGTCAGTTAGATTGTAATGTTCGCCGGTAAAACTAACCGGATTATCGATAGATGATGACCACAATAGTTTTGTCACCTGTATATATTCCTTTAAACGATTGAGCCGGATTTTTGGATCGTCCTCAAATGGCAGATTGAATGGTAACGTGTTCATTGCTTCGCCGGCGCCAATACCGAGTGCCGCCCGGCCATCGCTGATCTCATCTAGGGTCGCCACTATGTGGGCCATCTTTGCGGGGTGAATACGCTGACAATCGGAGACCGCAGCACAAAACGTTACTTTGTCTGTTACCGCGGCAAGGTAGCCGAACACTGTATACGGATCAGAAATTGCACCCTCAAGATCGATTAGGTGATCAGCCATCCATATAGAATCGAAATCCAATTCTTCGATTTTTGGTCCCAGTCGAACTACTTCCTTAGCCGACATCTCCATGTCCCCCAGGATCACTCCGTATTTCACATCGCTCATTTTATCACCCCTAATCCTCCCAATCTTGTCTGCTTTTATCTTGTTCTCGAAATGGCTATGTTGTCAATTTTTTATGCCGATGGAAGGTTGTTCGTCGAAATTTGTCTTCCGATCGCATAGAAACACCAACTTGGGTATCTTCTTCAAAAAACCTAGTTTGTGACTCTAAATAATAAATTAGCTTTTACCAGTATTAGTGATTATCTAAACACATTTCCTACATGAAAATTGATTTCGGCATATGAAATGTTACATGAGAGGCGTGTCCTTCTCCGAGAACCGGGACAGCAATTTTTAAATCTCCAGCCACACTGCAGATTACATAGGCATCCTCTCGGCTTATTCCAAAATCTTTTTTTAACTTTTCTATCATTAGGCGTACCGCGTCAATAGCGCATTGGTGAATATCCGGTCCAGTTCCGCTTGTAACGTAATGGCCGACTCCATCTACTTTATTGGTGGTCGGGCCACTAGTATCGAACCTAACCGCCGGAATGGCCTTGTTTTTTAAAAGTGTGAAACGAAGTGTTACGTCCAAAGGGGCTTCAATTGCGATTCCGCAAACTTCTCCATCTCCTTGAGCCAAATGGCCGTCGCCGGCCGAAAAGAGTGCCCCGGTAACCTTAACCGGAAAATATAATGACGCGCCTTTTCCCGTGTGCCTACAATCCATATTACCTCCGTGAATCGTGGGAGGCATGGTCGGTTGAGGGCCTTGTGCCTCCCAGGCTACGCCCATCTCTCCCATAAAGGGCTCTATTGGCACTCTAACGTTGGGTAGAAACTGAGCAAAACCATCTTTACTCACATCCCAAATTCGCAAATGTTTTTGGTCGCCAAACTCTTCTGCGAGCAGACCAAAACCAGGAAAGATTGCCGTCCAGCCCCAACCATGATGCCCGAACTCAAGCACGTCTACCTTTAAGGTATCCCCTGGTTCTGCCCCGTTAATCGCAATGGGTCCTGTCAACGCATGAATTCGTTCCCAATCTATTTGATCTAATACTTCTACTGTCGAGTTTTTTGTGAATTGGCCGTCTGCTGCTTCTCGGCAGACTAATGTAACCGTATCACCTGAATCAATAGTTAAATTAGGAGGAATGGAGTTATCATAACGATAGTGAATTTTGTCAGATAAATAGTGCACTTTACCGACCATAGAATCGAGCCGATCCTGCATTTTCAACTCCTTTACATTTACTTTTTGGTAATTGGCTTACGGTATATTGAATTAGGTTCACATGGCAACTAATTAGATTTTCCTCGAAAATAATTAGTTAATTCCGAGAATTAATTTACGTCTGGAAAGAGGGGCGGTATAGGGCTAAGATTGCATTTAGAGCGACTGTGTAGATTCTTGATTTCATACTACTGGATATTTTGTAATAGTCGTGTTTAAGGAACTTGTCGCAGAGGGGGATTTATTAGGTGGCTAAAGACCGAGTCAAAAAGTTTTATGGGGGCTGCCCGCACGATTGCCCCGATACTTGCGCTCTCGTGTACGAAATTAGTGACGGGAAATTAATAGGTGTTCATGGTAATAGAGATCACCCAATGACGCGAGGAGGGTTGTGCGTCAAAGTCGATGACTACGAGAAACGCCACTACCACAGCGAGCGAATCTTACACCCCCTACGCCGGGTGGGCCCTAAAGGAAAAGGACGGTTTGATAGAATATCCTGGGATCAGGCTTTGTCAGAAATAACAGAGCGTTGGAAAGCAATTATTAACGAATATGGGCCGCAAGCGATAATGCCGTACAGTTACGCTGGCAACCAAGGTCTCGTCCATGGCTTAAATGGCGGAGACGCATTTTTCAATCGACTTGGGGCAACTGTTTGCGAACGGACACTCTGTGGTTCGGGTTCGTCTACGGCATGGCTACTAACTTATGGGTCTAGTGGTGGCTTGGATCCTGAGAGTTTTATTCATTCTAAATACATTGTGATATGGGCTTGCAATAGTGTTGTCACTAATTTGCATCATTGGCGTATCGTTAAAGATGCTCAGAAAAAAGGGGCAAAGGTAGTAGTTGTAGATTCTTATAAGTCACGGACTGCTAAGCTGGCGGACTGGCATCTTATGCCCAAGCCGGGCACTGATGGCGCTTTAGCAATGGCTCTAATTAACTGTATCATTTCAGAAGATTTAACCGATCAAGAATATATAGATAAGTATACTGTCGGCTATTCTGAACTTGTTGAAAGGTCAAAAGCGCGAACCCCCAAATGGGCTGAGGAAATTACGGGCATCAAGGCAGAAAGCATTCGCACTTTAGCTCGCGACTTAGCTACGACAAAACCAGCTGCTATTCGGATCGGTGTGGCGTTGGAAAGGCATCAAGGTGGTGGGCAAACTATTCGGGCTGTCTGTTGTATTCCAGCGCTAACGGGTGCTTGGCGAGATGTAGGAGGTGGTATCTACCAGATGCCGTTTTGGGAACATCCATATAAGATGGCCGCAATATCACAACCCGACTTAATTCCAGAAGGCACTCGTGTAATTAGCAACATACAAATCGGGCGGGCATTGCTTGGAGAGATGCATGTCGATCCGCCCATAAAATCAATGATGTGCTGGAATTCTAACCCTGTTGTACAGACGCCAGAAGCCGATAAAATAGCGAAAGGTTTATTGAGAGAAGATTTGTTTCTAGTATCCGCTGAACATTTTATATCGGACACGGCATCCTTCGCTGATATTGTGCTTCCAGCCTGTATGGGCGCGGAAATGGAGGATATTATTTTGTCTTGGGGTCACAATTACCTCACCTATAATACCAAATGCCTAGAAGCTCCAGGTGAAGCTCTCTCTAACAGAGAAATTTTTAGACGTTTAGCTGATCGGATGGGTTTTGAAGATAGTTGCTTTAGATGGTCGGACTCAGAATGCTTGGAAGAATTCATCGACTGGGATTCCCCTGTATGTGAGGGAATTGATCTAGCATATCTACGTGAACATGGTTACGCCCGGTTAGCAATAGGGGCGCCGAACCTTAGAGCGCCACACAAGGAGGGTAATTTTCTGACACCTTCGGGCAAATGTGAATTTCTTTCGACTAAGGCGGTTGACGGTAATTTTGTAGTACCAACATTCCGGCAGATGTATGAAGCATTTCCTTCTGGGGAACCCCTAGACGTCTTGCCAGACTATGTCCCGCCGAGAGAAAGCACAGAGACCAGTGCGAAATTAGCTAAAAAATATCCGCTGAGCATCGTGTCCCCTAAAAGCTTTGCTTTTTTGAATTCTTGTTACGGGAATATGAGTCATAAAGTCGCTAGGCAGGGAGCGCAATCAGTGCTGATATGTCATGATGATGCAAGGCAACGTGCGATCAAGGAAGGTGACATGGTACGGGTTTTCAACGACCACGGAACCTTTGAAGCTAAAGCAGCGATTACCGAAGATGTTCCTCGTGGGTTAGTAGTAGTCTCAGTTGGCTATTGGCGGAAATTCCCGACAGGCACGGTAAACTCTGTTAGTTCTGCCGAATTTACAAACATGGGGCACGCGCCTTCTTTGTCCGACAATCTTGTTCAGGTGGAATTGGCCCATTAATTCTGATGCTAGCTTGGGATTAATTTTTTCAAGGTTCAGAACATAGGGCAGTTTGGCACTTTTGATCTACTTTTATAATGCTTTGTGCGCGTTTTTGTAACCTTCGTCACATGCTGACAAAAGAAGGAGTAGGCTCCCCAACGGTAATAGTAACTGGTATCTGTTTTTCATTCCTACGTGATGAATTCGCAATATTTCAATTCACCTCTTGAGAGGCATGACGGGACTGACGAAGGCCCCGCCTTGCGCATCTCGAAATAAGAACCATACTAAATAATACGAGTATCGTTGAAATAGGTTGGATTACTCCGTCTCAGCGACCCTCTGAAAGTAGATTCACATCATGACTACGTCTGATCGTAGAAAGTTCCACTCGAGGGTAACTTAGTCCTCTGCAGGGTATTATTGTCGCCCGCCAATTTTGCAAATTCACAACTTGAATGCCTTGAAAAGCGCTCATTCGAGTACCGTCAGGGGTGTCACCGCCCTTCGCCTTGTCCTTCGCTTTATACCAAGGATCTTCAGTCCAGACTTTCGGTATTTTCCAGACCTTCCATAATTCACCGGCTCTGTCATAGGCCTCAGAATAATAGGGTGCCCCATTAATAGCACTAGTCATGACGATTTTCGTTGAATACGGGTGGTTTTCCCATTTCGGTTTTCCCTTGATGACGTCCATCTCCATTAGCCCGTAGTTATCCAGTTCCTGCCAGCCATCTGGGCCTCCAAAGACGGTATTTAAACCTCCGGAACGCGCAATACCTAGCATTTTTATAGTGCCTAGGTATTCCCAGTCCCATTCAAGAATCCGACCTGCGAAACCGTAAAAATCTTCCAAGGTATCTTCCGTACCCAGTAAACTATCAGATTTAACTTCCACAGAAATTCGTCGCACCCGTCGCAAAGTTGGGATGTAAGCCCAAGAGTCATCAGCTTTGTGTGGGTCGTTGTAACGTAAAATAAGGAAAGCAGTACCCGCAATGTCGAACGGCGATGTAAATCCGGTATATTCCCTAAATTCTGTCTTATCGGCCCATCGACCTGGTATCCGATAACCTGTATCTGCGCGGTGTGCAAGATGACTGAAATAAACACGCTGATAGGGTCCATACAAGATTCGACTGAACTTACCACCGCCGCCGTAATACTCGCCGGTCCATCGATTCATCAGACTATGATCATCATGACCTTGGTCACTACGTTCGACCCACACCCACTCTACTTCTTCAATCCGAAGACCATCATGTTGCCATCTGTAGTTATAGTTCCACATCGCTTTGAAACCGTCCTCACGACTCCCCGCAGCGAACTTCGCACGATCAAAAGGTTGGCCAGCAGTATAGTTTTGAATGGCCCCTTCATCGTCAATGGTCGGCTCTCCAGCAAATTTAGCGGTTGCTTCCTTATAAACCTGCGGTGGGCTAATATCGCCCGGATCTTTGATGACATACTCCATACCATCAAAGCAAAACCCCGCTTTTATCCAACCCGGTGGCACAAAGGGCCTCAGTTCCTCACAGTCTGCAAATGTCACGGTATCCCCATCAACAAATTGGAAATTGGCTTTCTGATTTTCTTGCATCCATGTCTCGAATTCTTCTACTCCAGCAGCGCTAGCCTGCATAGCTATAAAAGCAAACGGCAGTAAGAACATAAACAGCCAGGATCTCAATTCAATATTCATCAGTTTCCCCTCCCTATCCTGATTAGTTCTTCACGGTGTTTCATAGCAATGCAACAAGTCAAGATCGATACTAGGCAGTTGCACGGAAATTCCATTTTTATTTATATTGATGGAGAGGAAACAAGTCTATATACCCAGCCAGAAGCTCAATTTGGCAGCTCTAAGAATAAAGTTAGGTCTTTTTAGGCTTTTTAACTATATAGCTAATATCGGCGAGAGTTAAGGGAAGCAAAAAAATTGGCCAGACCATTAATACCCCATTAGAGCGGGGAGTGTGATGACCATAAACCTGTTCGATTATGTCTTCTGTTCATTTCCCGTAGGGATGAAAAATGGCGAGATAGAATCTATGGGAGGTTTACGACTTTTTTGAATTCCTCGACCACATCCGGACCAAACTCTGAATTTAAGTGTTCAGTAATAGCTTTTGGGACATTTACATCATCACGCTGTTTAGGATTTCCGTTTATGGTGGTAAGCAGTACTGCTCTTTTTTTAGAGCTAGCGTTGACGAATCCTCTGTAGATTCTCGGAGGACACGAAAATGTGTCCCACTTACCAAGTGTGATTTCTTTTTCTTGGCCCGGCTCGCCTATTTTAAAAGTGATTTCTCCTTCGAGAACCACAAAGGTTTCAAAGGTTTTATTATGAGCATGGAGGCAAGGACCTTGATCCGGTGGTAGTACAGATATATTCAGCGCCAAGCCATTCGCCCCTACTATTGCGCTTCGATCTCCAAAAGGATTTTTGGATTCTTCCATAATTACTGGCATTAGGGTGCGAGCAAATATCACGTCCATAGCTTCCTGAGAAACTATGTCTCGATCTATAGGTATGCTCATTCCTTGTAATTCGTCGAATCGTGCGAGTCGATTATCAATTTCGTCGTCGGTCATATTCCTAGTAATTCTTTCCATTATTCGACCTCCAGAAGGTTCACCAAAGTTTGCCTGAAGCTATTCTTGCACCCTCTGACAATGCTTCAAGCTTTGCCCATGCAACATCGTTTGCTACCATTACATAACCTGCGAATGTAGAGAATCCACAATCGGTACTTGCAATGATTCTCTCTCGTTCACCTATTACCTCGACAAAATCAAGAATACGATTTGCCACGACTTGCGGATGTTCTAAATAATTATAGGTTACATCTATGCATCCGGGAAAAAATAATAAATCTTTTGGTGGTCGGTGCTTCTTAAATAATTCTATCTCGTGCTGATGCCTCGGATTTGCACACGCTAGAGAAAGCCCTCCAACATCGGCCTTATAAAGCAACGGTAAAAGGGGTTCCAGTTCTATATCGTCACAGTGAGGGCCTTCCCAGTTCCCCCAACACAGATGTAAGCGGACTTTGTCTTTTGGGATATTTACTAGAGCCTTATTTATAGCGTCGATATGAAGCTCGCAACGAGATAGAAACTCATTAAGCGGCTTATCTAGAAACATTATCTGCTTTTCTAAAGCTAGATCAGGCGCGTCAAGTTGTAAAATATGCCCCTGAGAAACAATCAATTCGTATTCTTTTCTCAGTTCTTCCGCTAAAGCGTAGACGTATTCCTCGTCGGAGCGGTAATCCGGGTTTTCGCTGTCTCTAAAAAGAGTAGTCGATAAAATGCCCGGTGTAGCGGCAGTAACGAACGTTTCGGTGAAGGAAGCGTTAGTCGTTTTGAGGGCATGCTCGAACAGACCAAGTTCCTGTCTGGATTGGGTAAGATCATATTCAATAGCACTAACGCACTGCGGCATTTCCCAGGTTGTGGCAGAATCAGTAATCGTATCTATTCCAGCACGTTTTGCCATGAAAGCGGCATACTCGGGAAATTTAAAGAAATCTGTCACAGTGCCTCGGTGAGAATGCCCAGCGAAGCCTCTCATTCGGTTTTTAGCGTAGATAGAGAACCCTAACCTCGGTATCTCACCATTTCCGCCGACATCTATCCCACTGCTTTCTTGCCGCCGAACAATCTCAATGGTCTCTTTAAGCGCGAGCTCTTCAAATCTAGATTCATCGATTTCTTTGTCTAGTTCTTTGTCCGATAATATCGTTAACAATTCTTCAGATCTGGCTAGACTACCGACGTGGGTGGTGAGGATTCTTTCTTCACTTCGTTTCATGAGATGGACCCTTTTAGGAAAGCCGTCGAACTCAAACTTTAATGAATTCGGGTTGTTTTCTCAAACTTTTCCCGATAGGTCTTTCTTTTAATTTCCCTCAGGGATGGAAGCCCTTGGATTGAT
>CAZXQY010000059.1:0-16395 GCA_964642505.1 uncultured Gammaproteobacteria bacterium
CTTACCTTTACCACCTACATGGAAGGTAGGTCCACGGCGACCCCTTGAAGGGGGCCTAGTTGGTGTTTCAGTTGGCTTAGCCGGCGATGGAGGTGGTGATTGGGGGTTCGATTCTGGTTCAGAATTTGAGTCAGAATCTTCGTTGATCATAATATCTACATCCGTAATTTGCAATGATACCTATGTTGAAACCATTGGAAATGGCGTTACTCTCCATTCCCATCTTCATTCTTTTCCGCTGCACTTTGGGCCCTTGATTTGAAATCCTGATTCCGACCAGTTTTATCGGAGTGGGCTTGAATTCGTGAAGCAGCAAGACGAGACATCTTTTCTTGCCAATTTCCACCCGAACCTTGGCTTCCTGAACTTCGATCATTGGACCTAGAACTGCGATATGTCGAATCCTCAGGATTCAATTGTCTGGAACGGTTATCTCTAGATGCTTTATCCAGATTGCGGCCTGTTCGTGACCCCTTGCCATGACCCCGGCCAGCGCGGCCTCCTCCTCCTCCTCGCGACATATTGCTCAGTCTCCCTTGACACGTATCGATGTTATAGAACCCTGCGATTTGATTTCAAATATTGGAAATAATGTTTCAAGGAATTCAAGCAACCTTTCGTGATATCGCTTCTTCCCTGGGATAAGTGAAAAGATTGAGGATGGTTGACTCAATATTTCTGCAACAGAAACAGTCTTTGCCCATCCCGTTTCATCTTGTAACTGTTTTACAGTAGAAATCAAACATTCTATCTGTTCTACATCGAGCCAAGTCTCTGATGAATTTGGTAATCTGATGATACATTCATTTCCTTCTGAGGATTCATCTACTTCGATTCCACTTTCTTTGATATTATTCAAGTGAGATTCATTGAATTTCAACAACTTTTCATTTTTTGCTTTCTTCAACAAATAAAACGGAATTTCATCATCTGAAATGGGTTTTCTCAATCTCTCCGCCATCCAATAGAGAATATTTGAAAATGAATTCTTGAACTCATCATTGCTTTCAATTCTGCCAAAGAATGTATCCATCACCTCATTGAATTCTGCCTCTCCACCTAAATCCTGAACTGCAGTTGCCAATGCAGCATACCAAGGATTGAAATCAAATTTTCCCGCTACACCTTCAGGCATCAATAGATCCACCTCCCCTCTCATATGCTGTATGAGTCTTGGTGAATCAATCAATATTCCAAGTTCAGTCGCATCTGTTGCTATAATGTCATCATTCTTTCCTCCCAAGATATTGTGACTGGTTAACAGCATTCTGCGATCGTCACTCATCACAAATTTGGCATGGCTCATCATAGGGCCAGTATATTCATGTGGATAGAAATTCGTGTATACTTTCTTTGGTTTTCGACTCCCACAATCACATTGTGCGATATTCTTGTTCAGTGTTGAATGGCATGAAGAACAAAACCAGAATTCAGGTTCTTTGATATTCATTGATTCATATGCTGCCTTCAAATTATCAATAATTGAATTCGCTTCAATGATGTCTTGGTCTTCATCTACATTATGTGGATCATCACGACCCCAATATATGGAAGTACTGAATCTGAACTTTCTTTGAGAATCGTTCAAAGGCTGTTGATTCAATCTATTGAATACCGCCTTATCGAGTCCTGTATTTCGAAGATTATCACTAGCTAAACAAATCCTGTTCTTGGATTGATCTATCATCTCCAACATCAATGAACGATGGACTTCAGTTGGAATCAGTTGGTAACATGGTTTTTCTGCAATTTTCCTCAGGTTAGATATTGCCGTTTCAATCAAGCGGTCAACTTTCTTTTGTAGATTGATGTTTGCTTTTTCAAGTTCTTGAGTATTTTCAAATTTACCAGCCTGCAGGTTATCCTGCTCGGCCATCAATTCTTTGAATTTCTCAACCGAATTCTCAAGTTGTTTTCGGAATGCAGGCTTCAAACAATGCCGTTGTGAATGTTTCAAAGCACCGATTCCTTCACTCAATTGTTGGAATGTCTTAATCGATTCTGGCTTGACCCAATCCTCAATATGCTGCAATATTGATTCTGCAAACTTCACATCGTCGATCAAGAGCCCTGTTTCAACCACCCAGGAACCCGGTGCTGCAGATAATAAATTGCAAGAACCTATCCAAACTCTACCCGTATCTGAAATTGCAAATTTAGCATGACTCGGAACCTTGGTGGTATTCACTGAAACCCGATATTCATTACTGATCTCCAATGATTCAGAATAATTCTTGACTCTGGATTCAAAATTGACCTCATTGATTCGATCGGGTTCTCCAACCAATAACTGAAGATGTGTTTCAGGTGATAGGTTCTCCTCGATTCGCTGAGCAGTATCCTTTGCAAATCGAAGATTTGAAAACGCTGACAGTATCAATGCATTCTCTTTTGCAGAATCAAGAACTTGACAAACTGCATTCCATTGCTCTGCCTCTGTTCCCACAACAATTTCAACAGCATTGAGTCTAGAAACAGCACTATCATCGAACAAAGGTAATGCATTTTCCAGATTTGTAGCAAAATCACGTATCATTGCCTTTGCAATTCCATTGCTCTCATCATCTGATGATCCTCGGATTATTGATTGAATCTCCTCAATCTGCGCAAGCAGTTTGAGTTCTGGAGAAATGGGCCATGTGCGAACTATTTCTTTTCTTTCGAAGCTTGGAGAAAGTATCTCAAGGCTTTGAATCAGTTTATTACTGAATATGCTTGAATGCTTTGGAATTGAAATAATCGAACCATCCGATTTATGGTGCCGTCGAAAATTAATTTCTGTCGTTAACTCCTCAGCTTCAATATTGATGATTTGTGCTCCTTCAATAGCCTTATGGAATGGTGATTTAGAGTTCCAAGACACGGTTTTTCCAACTGGACCAAGAACTTCTGAAATGTCCAAAGAATCCAAATTCATTTCTTCAAATGATGGTTGTATGGCTGACAGTTCCTCTATCGTAGGAAGAGTCTCTGAAGAACGACTGGTTCTCAGTATCGCTGTTTGATGAAAATCACCAAAATACATATCTCGTACAACTTCCACTTCGAAAGTGTTGCTTGAATGTCCTTCCTGCAACAATGCAATCATCTCATCACTGAATTCATTCGAGGCGATTTCTGAATCTACAACTACATCCTGCCCTTCAATTTTCAATAAACCTCTCCTGAGAAGATTGGAATAAGTCCCCCAAAGATGTCCAGATTCTTTGAGTGAACCTGCCAATCCACCTATACCGTCAAAATGTGAAAGTAGACTCAATATCAATAACTCTGATTCAACAGAATGATGAGTAGAATCTACAGAAACTTCAATGGTCCAAAGTTCAACTGGAACAGAAATCTTGAATTCTTCACTGGTCAACTTCCAACACCTCCAGATCTTTCATCGTGAGCACTTTGCCCTTCTGTCGGAAAAACTCGATTGCTTCGCGTAAATGTTCTTGTTCTTCTAAGAAATCTGTATCATCTACTTGCCTTCCACTGGTAATTAGTATCAATCCTTCCCTTGCTCTGCTCAATGCAACATTCATTCTGTTTGGATCACTTACAAACCCCCATCTTCGACCACCCGTGGAGTTATTGTTTCGTACCAATGAAAGGATGATGAAATCTGCTTCTTTTCCCTGAAAACCATCAGTTGTGTGAACACGAACTTCCCCCTCACAATCAAGTTCATCACTGATGTATTTCACTTGTCCATTGTAGGGAGTCAAGCACACCACTTCCATATCCTTCTCGTGTAATTGTTTTGCAAGTCCTGCCACCAATTTAGACTCCAATCTATTTCCAATAGAGCCGATTTGGGTTCTTTTCTCCATCCAATCAGAATTCACGGAACAATGTGGAGTATCTATCAATATCAGTCTACCATGTTCACTGAAAATGGATGATGTGGATTCAATATCCACTTCATTTTCTTTACGCCAATCAAAGGGTCCAGAATAATACACACTCCCAACAATGTCAGAAAGATCGATGAACATTCTTCTTTGTTGACTTAGATAATGTGTCCCTTGTTCACGCTTCTGGGCTTCAGCATACATTGATTTGAAAGGTTGAAGATAACCCATGACTTCATCATGTAATTCTGAGTCTTGATATGCTCGACGCCAGGCACCATTTTTTCGTAACTCATATACCTCTTCGGCGACTGCGTCTCTGATTTCCTTTCGATTGTGATTTCTCTTGTTGAAGGCAATGATATGCTCAAGGTTCTCACTGATTTCTCGCAGTTGAAATGGAGGTAGTTGCATCTGATCTCCAATCAGAATCCAATTTCTGGAAATAGACATTGGACCTATCAATTCGGTTGGGTATGACTTTCCTGCTTCTTCAACAATACAATAATCAAAACATGTTGGTGATTTCATTCGCAATATCTCTAACAATTCGCGGTCTGTTGTTGATACACAGATTACCGATGCTTCCTCCACAGCGCTTGAAGAAAACCAACCATGGCTGACTCCTTGACGACTTTCAAGATGCTCTGAAAAGAATTTGATTTGATCAGAATCCAAATCATCCTTCACCTCATCGAAAATCTGGTTCCAAGAATCCTTACCCTGAAATGGTGGCAAGTATTGATGCAAACCTTGTTTATCCAGTTGTTCTTTTTGCCTCTTTGAACCTACAAGCCTGATTACGCTATGTTCACCATCATTGAACGAACTCATGGACTCCACCAAAGAAGAAGTTAGATGATTAAGAGCAAGATGTTCTTTTGCACATACCAATATTCGTGACGCTGGATTCAAAGTCAGAATATCTTCTACCAGTCGGGTCGCAGTCCAAGTCTTGCCTGTTCCAGGGGGCCCTTGTATGAGTTGAAGAGGGCCTCTACAATCAATTCTCCAACCATCCTTACCCTGTTCATTATCTCGAGTCAATCGTCTAATTTTGTTTATTCTGGATGAAGAAGAAGTAAGTGTCTCTCTAAGATGCGAAGAGCGAATGGAATGATTCAGAATATGCTGTTTTCTTTGATTCAATATCTTCGTGCCAATGTTGATTGGACGCAACCACCCCTTGGTTGGAATCCTCATTTCATCATTCTTTGCTCGTACCAAAACAATATTTGGATCAGTGCGTGTGGTTGAAATGACTTCAAAAGAAAATTTTTCATCCACATGCCAAGACATTGGATCAGGGCGATTATTGATGAAAACATTGGTCAGACCATGTTCAAACATGTGATCTATGAATTCACTGGCACTGGGACGGTTGAATTCTCCCCAGACTGGATGTGGTTCATCACGCAAGAATCTGTATGGAATTAGACCCGGTGGATGTTTGATAGAATCAGATTCAACCTTCTCGATTGGGATGCAATCTCCATATTGCTGAAGTTTTTCGGCAAGAAAGGACAATTTCAGATGATGAACCAACGGCTCATGATGTACATGCATCAAATTCGCCAGAAGACTACTCCAAGTGGATGTTGCCAAATCATCAACAGATTTTGATAATCGGCAGGTGAAAATCGGTGAGGCTGATAACACGCTCATTTCCGCTTTTCCTGCAAGTGTAATTCCCTTGTAATCTATTAGATACAATATTTGTTTTGTCGTTTCAACTTCTTCTGGAAAATATCCGATCATACCTACCTTCCGCGAATTTTCAACCAATGCCACTGAACCAATTTCATCATCTTCTCCAGGGAGCACAAGCGGCGCAATTGAAGAAGTCAACCATTCAGCGACACTCTTTGTGAAAACAATCGATTCTTGACTACCAAGATTTGTAGGCATGGCACTCAATTTGGCATCACAATGCTTTCGAATCAAATTCCAGCCGTGGCGTAATTGTTTAGCACGATTCGAGATCAAACTTCCTTCCTTATCTTCTTCATGTGTTGGCAGGAATGCAAGCCGAGGAAGGGCAGTTGCATGTGGTCCTGTAGAACCAGCATGAGCGAAACCAAGTTTCCAATTTCCATCCATTACTTCTTCATCAATACCGGCAGATAATTCCATGATAAATCGCGAGAGAATCTGCACAGCTGCTTCTGCTGTTGGAATCAATGGTTTCTTCAATTCATCAAAGAGCAGCATATAGGAATTTCTCGAAACATCTGGATGGGGAAAATGCGAAAGTAACTCTGCAACAGGGTGACCACGATTCCATTGCCCCCACCAATCTCTCGCCTGACGAGAAAATGTTTCCATCTGCAGACGTCTGACAACGCCTTCGCCCAATTCACACTCAAATGCATACATGGTTTTCACTCACAATCCCAAATCATCGAGCACTTCATCGCCACTTTCAAATTCCTCTTCAGACAATTCACGAACACTGACTGAATCCTGCTGGACTCTATCTTCCTCTTCATCCTCTTTCGTCACCGAACCTGTCTTCATGGCTCGTAGTATCTGTTGAGTATTACGCAAACAACGAATGGAGACGATGTAGTGATGATGTGCCCGGTCGGCCTCATTCTTTGAACGCCTTAGTCGATGATGCGCTTCCTCAGCAGCCTCTCTCTTCTTACTGACCTCATCATTACATTCAATAATCAAGTCATGAGCCTGTTGTGCTTCTTCTGCGGCACGAGTCACTTCTAGGTGCGATGCTTCCTGTTCTTCGAGCGCAATCCTCAATTCATCACGTGCTTGCTTGAGTTCAACATTGTCTTCCTCTGATTTTTTCATCTCGTTGATTTGAGCATTGATTTCCTTCAGTCGCTTCATCACCTTGCTTTCATTCTTTCCAGTATGTACACCGTCCTTGAATTCACGTTCCAATCTCTGATACTCACGTTTCAAACTGTGCACCGTTGGTGTCCTGTCCCTTCTATTTCGGCCTCGACCTCCTGTGGCCTCATTCTTGGATGATTTGGCACCACCCCTGAGTGTTTTCAACTTCTCTTTGGCTTCACGAACCTTGACATTGCAATCACTACGAACCTTTTTCTTTTCACGAACTTCTTTGTTCTTCTGATTTCTCAAATCACGCTGAGTGCGCATATTGGAGTTCAGTTTTTTTACCTCAGAATTGAGGTCGTTTCTCGTGGTCAAATGTTCCTTGGTTTTGTTGTTCCAATCATCTCGAACCTGTTTGAATTCTGACGCCTTCTCATCGGCCAATTTTCTCTTCTTTTCCATAAGGCTCTTCAGCCCACCTATTTCTCCACTCAAATTATCCTCTCCTTGCTATTCTTCTTTCCATTATCATTCATTTTGTTCATTCATTTTGCTCATTTATATTGTTTCAAATTCCGCGCTTTTCATACTCAATTGCCCATCACTTGTGTGATAGTCTGTAACGTCATTGAACTGGCATTGATAAATCTTGAGATTGGAAAATATATTCATCATCATGATATCACTGCCCCTCTGATGTCAATATTCGATCAGAAACCATTCTTGTGTAGGATTTAGCTGTAGCAGACAAACCTGCCATTGTAGTGATCTCTTGGCGTGTTAGTTCTGGATTGGTCTTGTGGATCATTACCAATAGTATGGCATCTAGGATTGGCTCTATACGGCGATTTGAATACTGTAGAATCTGCTCATCATCTAGAACATTGGAGATGGTATCCATCAGAGTATATGCTTCTGGATACGGGATGTCCACCTTGTATAATTGGGAACGACGACGATCTAGATAATCACGGATTTCACACTTGAACAGAAGTGTGGTCTTCACTTCCATATCATGAGGAACAAGGAAACGGACCTGCATCTTTGACTTACTGTTATTTGAAGTGTTGAGATATTGCTTGAACTTCTTGGCGATTTCGACTGCACGACGACGCAACGACTTACTCTCGGACTTGTTGAGACTCTTTTCAGAACAATGATTCTTGATGTTACGGAACAATGCTTGACTCTCTCCATGACTCATACAAACCAGAGCTGCAGCCACTGCATTCCACTTGGAACCGGTCTTGAACAGAGATTCACCTGCAGCCTGACAAGCGGAATGAACACGCAACAACTCATCACGTGAGCGGTTGAGCAAATTATCATCTGGGTACGGCATCAGACGACTCATCTCTTCAAGTGACTTCTCAACTACACGATTGGTTACAGATGCACAATCCTGATTATCGAAAATACGGCTGATATTCTCAAGACGGCGGAACTTAGGGCGATTGGCTGCAGGGAGAGAAAAACCCTGAGCATCCTTGTAACCGAATTCAGCACGTCCAATCTCCAACTTGCCACGGCCTGGATTCATTCCTGTGCTTGGGTTGTAGGCGTTACTGTGGTCTGCATCCTCAAAATGAGATTCTTCTTCAACACTACCGCAGTCATCGCAAAACTTCTCTCCGCGCGTAAAATCAGTTAGTAGATTGCCTCCACAATCGCTGCAAAAAGCAGTGCTACTACTATCGTTGGGCTCTTCCCCTAGAGTAAAGGGGCCAGTCAAGAGGTTGTCGTCTTCCATCGAAGACGTCGGCCTCTATACTACCGGTGCATCTAGTTGTATTTCAAACGTTCTATTACCCGTACATCATCTCACTTTGGCTCAATCAAGATGAAACTCAGATCATCCTCTGCAATCCCTTTCTTTCTTAGTTCCATCAAGAATTCTTTGCCATCATTCTTTGACTTCACATGTTTGTTAATCTGCTTCAAGAAAGCATCGATCCCGCCATTCTTCAATATGTATTCAGCAACTCCATCGGTTGCAAGGGCTACGCGTCCAGTAGCATCAGTGATTGTCTGAACCTTCACCTTTCTGACACTATCTGGATTCAGGCAATTCAATTGTTCTGGACTGGAATCAAAATTGTCTCCACCAGCAAAATGTCCAGGAATCAAGTCCCACTTTCCACCAGCTAATTCAACAAAAGCAACAGTGTCTCCAATCTGATGGACCTTGACCGTTTTTGCTTCACTCTCATATTCTGCAACTGCAAGTACACAAGCTGCTCCATTCTTCAAGCGTTGCTGCTGGAAAAATGCCATCTTTTCATTCTCTGAGACTGCAACTGCTCCTTTGCTCATGGTTGAACCAACTCGTCGAAGTGTAGAAGAAATCATTGAAGGAATATCGATACCATCCAAAGCTAGAATATCATTGCCCAGTTCCCTTACCAGATGCCTAGGATGGGTGCTACCACCTACTCCATCAATTGCGACTGCTCGATAACCGCGGGCTGAGGGCTTGAATCCAACTCGATCCTCTGACCATCTTGCCATACCGCGTTCTTCTTTTGCTGCAACGAACAAGACGGACCTAGTGGGAGTGTTTCTTCCACCTCTATTCTCTTCTTTCAACGTACATAGTGAGGGAGAAAAATCATCTGGATAGAGATTTGACTTTTGAACCTTCAAATCCAGAGCCGCTGGCATTTCATTCCAGACTGTGTCCAAAGCCTGCCCCCAACGAATAGGATATTCAGCTCGAAGATTAGAATCAG
The DNA here is from genome assembly GCA_964642505.1 of uncultured Gammaproteobacteria bacterium. Taxonomy (GTDB): domain Bacteria; phylum Pseudomonadota; class Gammaproteobacteria; genus TMED69. Next base: position 9,368 of record CAZXQY010000059.1, read on the forward strand.
AGATGATGGCCAAAGACCTGTTCATTTCCTTGAAACGCCCTTCGGCAATCTGGCAACGCTCTTGAGCGGAAACAATCTGTTCCTCTTTCAATTTCAATTGAGTTTCCTTCTCTGTGTTCTCCTTCATCAGACTCTCAATCCTGATTTTTCTTGAATTCAATTCACTGTCCTTGGCATTCAATTCAGCATTGATCTTGTTCTTCTCAGCTTCCCAGTGCTTTTTTTTCTCAATTATTGCAGGCGTCAATTCATTACAAGCTTCCTTTGAAATCACCACTTCTTCTATGAGTCCAATAAGTTCCTTGTATTCTGGGTGCTTCTTAGCGACTGCTGCGAGTTCTACAGCACATTCAGATTTCTTTCCACCCGGTCTACCGGCAGGTCCGAACAATGCTTCAAAGCTTGATTGGATACTAATCCAACAACTAGCAAGAAACCCTACGGGGCGTACAGGCGGAGGCGCAGAAGTTCCAACTCTGCTTCCATGATTTGTGTATCTAGTTTCATGTATATTTCTTCCATTCTTTGTTGTCATGTTTTCACTCCCCTTTGTTGGACATCTCGTTGTTGAAAATCTCAATGATTCTGTTCCTTTCTATCTTGTATTCCATCATATGTGCAATGGAAAAATAACTGATCAAAGCGAACAAGCCCAGAAAGATGGTTGAATTTGCAGCAGTTATCTCAAGCACGACGCTGATCAAACCAGTCAGTGCTCCTGCTATGATAGCAGCATACATTTTCTGAAGATATGTCAAGCCCTGTACATGTGATTCATCTGGCTCGAAGCCTGGTAGATATTGCTGCACTGCTGTCATTTCTTCACTCTCCTTTCCTCATTGCTTCCGGTATTCTCATCGGCAGGTGTCTGCGAGACTTCGGCGGGCTGTTTCCATTGCTTGGTTGAACATATCCAGATAGTGGAGAAACCATGATGGTGATTGGTTTGGGTGGTATTGGCTTTGGTGTGTGTTGTGGGCCAAGAATCTTGTTGGCTTCTGCGATTGAATTTGCGCAATTTGCGGAACGAAGACGCATTGCCCTCTCCTTCAATTTTGAAACGGAGTGATTGCACAGAATATCATACAATTTGGAAGATGATGGATTCTTCAGATCCTCCTCATCGAACAAGATACTACCATCGTCATTACCATGGATCTCAACCAATTCTGGACTTGCTGCCAACGCTTCTGCAGTCACGATGATGACTTCAAGAGGGAAACGGTATAGATCGTCTTCCCACATAGTGTTGCTTCGTGCAGGATGAGCAAAAGAAACGTGACCTAGTTCGGCTATATGTCCATCCTTCACATCCTCATGTCGAAGAGTATCCGGGTCAATCAATCGTAGTTCTCCTCTATCTGTGACCATCAGATTGCCACCTGAAATGTCTCCATGGTCAAATGGAGATTCATGCATCTGCTTGCCAAAATCCTCTAGTTGATTCACAATGTTCTCCAAGGTAGAGACATCCCTATCTTCCGCAAGTTCCCTGACATGCGTCAATAGACTCCTTCCTTCCACCCAGGGCATTGTCATGACTGGGATGTTCATCGAATTGATCTGAATGGCATCTCGATGAATCTCGAAATCGACGATTGGGGGCAAGGCCCCATTGATATTGGACTGCTCAACCAATCTCGAAAGATGTTCCAACCTCGCCCAAACATCATTGCGGGGAACGATACCATGTGGAAAACGAAGTGCTCCTCCGTCATTGTAGAGATGATATTGTCGAAATGTCACTGAAGTCGCCCCTGGACTACCCAACGGCTCGTTGAAAGGACCTCCTTGGCGTATTCCGTCGAAGTCTCCGATGATGTTGAAATCATATGTTCCATTCTTGAGAGCTGAAATAATCTCACTGATTCTGACAGTCTCAGGACCAGACGCTGTAGTATTGTGACCTACCGGTCGAGGTTGTGGCATCATAGTCATTTCACTCCTCCTCCGTGGCATCGATGTCAATCACCAGCAATGGGTCATAATCCAGAATCAAAGGATTTGGAATCGGAGTTACACTTCCTGACAACAATGAGCTGAAATGTAGAAATTCATGAAATCTGATCAAGTCAGAATTGAACACGAAGAAGCGCCTCTCTCCAGATTCAACGTCTCCAGGAATGATAGAATTCAATTCTTCAGGAATCTTGCTTGAAATCTGCCACAATCCAGATTCAAGGCCATCCAATGAAGGAGGTGAAGCAGGATAGAGAGAAGGTGAATCTCGCCCAAGTGGATCAAGATGTACATTGCAGATAATTGGTTCCTTTTCGCTGCTCAGTGCCCTTATCTCATCACATTTGGATACCAATAGATCCCACTCTACTGGGTCACCACAATCTGTAGGCTCTCCATCTGAAACATTGAGTATCACAGGTGGAAAAGAATCAGGATGGTCATTGAGATGTTGCTGAACAACCACCTTTGCGGCTTCAAAGGCTTTGAGCATAGGGGTACGGCCATGTGGATTCAATTCGAACCATCTTGGAATCTCGATGGACCCTGGCTGTGAAGGGTAGGTGTGTAGATCGATGTAATTCTGAACCCATCCATCATCTCCTGGTGCATTGAGATATTCTGAGCCGTTGCTGACACGAATAGGATTTACAACCTCATCTTCACCATTGTAAATCATCATCCTCAAGTGAATCCTGTCTTTGGTGATGTCACTACCATCTTCATCTCCATGATTGAAATTCAATGCCATATCATAGAGTAACTGATTGACTGCTTGCTCGACAATATCTGACATGGAACGCTTCGTGTCTCCCCAATCGGCACCCATTGAATGAGAGCCATCTACCATGACCACCATCAGCCAAGGCTTGGTGATCGAAACTTGTCTACTATCGGTTTGATTTGCTATCATTAATATTCCTCCATTTTTCTTTGTGTCTCACTCTTCAGTCAGGTTATCATTGGTCAGAGTCGTTCCAATCTTCAGGAACTTGGTGAGTAGAGCTCTGTCAGCATTGAGGATCAATCCTCTAGCACCCTCTTTCAGGTCATGTCCGTTCTTGCGCCCTTCCAGAACCATGTTGGCAGGAAGAACACTGCTGATGGAGGTCATGTTCTTGACAGATTCATGTGAATCAGATGGAGCTTCCACAGGGAATACCAGAGATTGACTTCCGTTGGATTCACCTGGAGTGATATGGATATTCAGCAATAGAGGACTGCCGTCTGCACAACTTAGAGATGTGATTTCATCAGCTGCTCTACGAACCTCATTCCAATCAGGCGAGTATTCACCACCGCCATTCCATGATACACCTGTATCTGTTGGCCATCCATCCGTGATGTTGATGACGATTGGAGGGTAACTGTTTGGGTACTTGTTCATATGTGCTTCAACAACCTTTGCAGCCCTTCGGAAAGCAGAACACATCGGAGTGCTACCTTCTGCATGAGGCTCGATCCAAATTGGCAATTCGCGACTGATGATGCGGCCGCCATCCTCGGAGACTGGAACCTCTTCCTTACGGCTCCATCCAGCCATCCAATCGTCTGCTTTTACCCAGCCTTCGGCCTCATTGAGATTGTCCAGGGCCCACACGACATCGTCGTCACCATATGCATAGGCACTGATGTGGACTCGATCCTTGAGCTGATTGTTTGCATCCATGCAGGCGTTCAATGAAAGGTCATACAAAACTTCGTTCAAAGCAATGGCTGCACTCTCTGAAAGTGTCAAGCCCATTCGCGAAGAGCACCACTCATCAAGCATAGAGCCTGAGCGGTCAATCAAAAATACAAAGTGGGCTGGGTTCTGGCTGCTGATTCTATTACTATACATGTCAATCACTACTCCTATTACTCATCACTATATCAAGCGCGAATCTCCGTTTCCATCGTATCATGGCTCTCAGTCAATTGATTCGGTACGTTTTCTGCTTCAACTGGAGATACCGTTAATGTGGTCCCTACCTGAAGCAATTGTGTCAAAGCAAGTGGGTCTGCATCGAGTGCAATCCCTCGGCCACACTCTGGAATGTTGATGCCCAGGCTACGGGCACGGGCAGCCATCAATGCAGGTACAACACTACTGATCTCAAAGAGAGTCTCAGTATAACTTGAGCATCCTGCTGGAAGTGCTGCAGGGAAAATGATCGGATGTCCACCATCACTTGCAATCTGAATGGTGAATAGTAAGGCACCTCCATCTTCGGTCGAACAGGTACGGATCTTCCTTGCTGGTTCTACGATTCCTCCGGCTTGTCCATCTGTGATGTTGATGATGATTGGTGGATGGGAATCTGTATACTGAGAAGTATGGCGCGCGACAATACTTGCAGCCATCTCCAAGGCTTGAGGCATCGGAGTTCCGTTTGCACTCGCTGGTTCAACCCAGATCGGTACATCTTGTTCGAGGATTCGACCTCCATCTTGAGCCACCGGAACCTTGCGCACAGTACTGTAAGCTGTACACCATTCAGTGGCTGGAAGCCAGCCTGTTGAGCCGCCTAGGTGCTGATTGACACCCTGTCCATATCCGATGATTCCGACATGAATTCTATCGACAACCTCGTCATCTTTCATGCAACCTCTTAGGGTCAGATCATAGAGAGTCTGATTGAGAGCGTTCGCTGCCAATTCTTGCTTGGCAATACCAGTGCTTCCCCAGGTTCCACTCATGGAACCTGATTGATCGATCAAGAACAATACTAGAGTAGGGCTGTCCGTAGAGATGTTTTTCGCATACATGATAATCCAACCACTTATCTACATATAAAGTAAGAATCAACCTGAAACCACTGCATTTGGGTTCTGACGCAACGTGGTACCTATACTGAGGAATGAAGAAAGAAGACCTGGCCATGCATTCATGATCAATGCCCTAGAATCAAATTCAAGCTTGAAACCATGATTCTTGGCGTTCACCACCATCCAATCAGGCATCGGCGAACTGATTCGAAACATGTTTCGTGCAAAACGATCCGTGTTCTCAGGTTCAGTCTGAGGAAAGAAGTGAGTATCCTTGACATTGACATCAAGATGAACATTGAGCAGGAGAGGGTTTCCATTTGTCCCATCATGTCCAGTGATCATCGCTGCAGCCTCCTGTAATTTGCTCCAGTTCTCCTTGTTGGTTCTCACATCCCCAGGGTGACCATCGGTGATGTTTATCACGATAGGAACATGGGAATCCGGATACTGTCGCATATGCGCTTCAATCAATTTCCCAGCGCGACGGAATGCCGTTGCCATAGCGGTTCGACCCTCGGCGAGTGGTTCTACCCAGACTGGTATCTGGCGAGTGATGTTTCGTTCACCATCGGTGGTCACAATTTCTTCTTCTATTCGAGTGAAGGCTTTCATCCATTCCTCAGCTGGAACCCAGCCTCGGCTGTCTGGCAATCCTTCCAAGCCCCAATATACCAGATCTGGAGAACGACGGTCCCCGTAACCATATACCGAGAGGTGTACCCTGTCTTTGACCCCTCCATCATTGGACATACAGGTATTGAGCGCTATATCATAGATGGTCGAATTGATCGCTCTTGCTGTTGACTCTGCAAGGCTGACGCCGGTCTCTGGGTCACGGTCTCGCATGGAGCCAGAACGGTCAATCAGAAACATGATCAGAATTGGGTTGTCAGAAGAGACCAGCATCTTCAGGCCCCCTTCTTTACTGATTTTTTCAAACTTGAACCGCTTTTCACACTCTTGGCAGTTATCTTCTGTGCCATCGTCTGAATCGCCTTCTTTGGCAATTTATTACTTGACGAACCATTGGTACCGGCATTGAATGAAATCTGGAACGGAGTGGTTCTCGTCCTATTGGCTTTGATTTGGAATTCCATCTTTATTCCAGAACGACTCAATACCTGAGCAATTGGTTTGAGGATTTCATCCTGCTCAAACTGAATACCACATGAAGAGACAAAAACCTGTTCTATGCTATCAAATCTAAGAAAACCCGGTGCGAAAACATTCTCACATTGAATGTTCTTTGGGGCCTCAATAAATCCGATTTGAAATTTCCCAACGGAACCATCATTGAGCAGTTTGATACTGACTCGTTCAACAATCCATTCCTGCAGTTCAGCGAGATTCTTTTGCAAGACTTGTACCCTGATGGATTCAGCATTTTTCCAGATCTCTTCCAATGTTGGAGTAGGAATTTCAGCAGTAGGTTCCTCATTTTCAGGAGTAGGTTCCTCATTCTTGTTTCGGCGGTTTCGATTGAACATCAGTATACTAGAGAGTCCAACTACGTATAAACCAAGAATCTCAACATATGAACAATTCTTCAAGAATAGTTGAATCTCAAGCACTCAACAATAGGTCTATCTGGATTCTTCTCTTTCCAATCATAGAAATATTTCCTCGTGGACTCAAATGAATCCAATAGAATCTGTTCAAGATGCTCTTGTAACTCGTCATCTCTACCTAGCTTCATTCTCTCATTGATATCCAGTAAATGGAGAGATAGAATCAACCCGGTAACATCTTTGGATTCATGACTGTAGTCTTCCACTAATGAGAAAAGATGTTCGCACAACAATTCTCTTTCCGTTTGGAAACCTTTCACCTCTGCTAGGCGGGCGAGCCAATATCCTGTTCTTACTGCCCAGAATCCTTTGTCATTCAATGCTCTCTCAATACCCCTTGTGAGGAATATGTGAATTTCATCAATGATGTTCTCATCAATAACGTGTCCATTCTCAGTTGCTAGGGCTAAGAATCTCGCTGCGGCAGGCCACCACCACTGTTCGTCTTCCTTATTCCCTCCCTCTTCTAAGAATTCATCAATTTCTTCGAACAATCTTTTTGTTGCATCATCAAATCGATTATCATCCAATGCTAGTTCACCACCATAGATACAATGTCTAATAGAATCAGCATTTCCCCAATTGGATTTAATGAATCGTCTATTTGCATCCATCATAATATCATATTCGTATTCACCACTCAATGCGATAACAGACCATACAATACCTAACCTGCGATTTAATAATGGCTCAGTGCCAATCTTCTCACAAATTTCAGATGGCGAGAAGTCTGATGGAAAATCAAACCGG
>CAZXQY010000060.1:0-16356 GCA_964642505.1 uncultured Gammaproteobacteria bacterium
TCGTCGGGCTCATAACCCGAAGGTCGCAGGTTCAAATCCTGCCCCCGCTACCAGAGCGATAATAAGGGCCCCGGGTGACGGGGCTTTTTCGTTTTTATTTAAGATCGTTTTCTGGTTGGAGTGTTTTTGTTGGATAAATTAGTGATACTTTTTGAGCAGACTATAGAAGGATTAGGTTACGAATTGTGGGGTATTGAACGAGGAAGACAAAGCGGTTCCCAACTAATTCGTGTTTATATCGATAATGAAACCGGTATAACCGTATCGGATTGTGAGAAAGTCAGCCGGCAAGTGGGCGATTTTATAGAAGCCGAGCGGGCGATCGTAGGCCAGTACACTCTAGAAGTATCGTCGCCAGGCATCTGTAGGCGTTTTTTTAACTTAGAACAACATAGGGCGTATTTAGGAAGAATGGTTAAGGTAAAACTCCACGAATTTCTTGAAGGTAGAAAAACTTATAAAGGGATTTTAGAGCGAATCGTAGAGGAATCGTTGGTGATTAATGAGGACGGACATGTAGTAACGCTCGAGTTTGCAAAAATTGATCGCTCGTTCTTAGTAGAAACTTTATAAATGGTTGGAGTCACGTGACAAACTGAATGAAAAAAAATCAGAGGATTTAATGAACAAAGAAATTTTAACCGTAGTCGAAGTTGTTTCCGCTGAAAAAGGTGTTGCAAAAGAAATTATCTTTGAGGCACTTGAGTCGGCCATCGCTAGTGCTACAAAAAAGCGATATCCGGAGGATATTGACTGCCGAGTGGAAATTGATAGAGAAGATGGTGGTTTCCAAGCGTTTAGAAGGTGGGAGGTTGTCGATTTAGCTAATTACTCCCTTCCCGATGAAACTTTGGTGGGAAGTGAAGAATTGGAAGAGATCGCGGCGCTCGTAGCTGAAGGAGAGCTTCCTTATCCTAGTCGGCAAATTAAATTAGAGGATTCCGCAAAGATTAAGGATGCCGTTGATGTTGGAGGGTTTGTCGAAGAAGAATTAGAGCCGGCTCAGTTTGGCCGGATCGCTGCTCAAGCGGCGAAGCAAGTAATCGTTCAAAAAGTTAGGGAAGCTGAACGGGCAAAAATAGTTGAGGCCTATAGAGATCGGGTTGGCGAATTGGTAATGGGAGTGGTGAAAAGAGTAGAGCGAGGCAATGTATTCGTTGACTTGGGAGGTAACGCCGAGGCGGTTATTTTTAAAGAACAAATGATTCCACGGGAAATAGTGCGAGCAGGGGATCGTATCAGAGGTTATTTATATGAGGTAAAGGCCGAAAAGCGCGGGCCCCAATTATTTGTTAGTCGAACGGCGAAAGAATTACTCATGGAGCTTTTTAAGCTAGAAGTACCCGAGATTGGAGAGGGAGTGATAGAGCTTTTGAGCGCGGCTCGAGACCCGGGTTTGAGAGCAAAAATTGCGGTAAAAAGCCGAGATCAAAGGATCGACCCTGTAGGCGCTTGCGTAGGGATGCGTGGTTCCAGGGTGCAGGCTGTGTCAAATGAACTGGCAGGGGAGCGAGTAGATATTATTCTATGGGATGAAAATCCAGCTCAGTTCGTGATAAACGCTATGTCGCCTGCTGAAGTGGTATCGATTTTAGTGGAGGAAGATAAAAATACCATGGAGGTGGCTGTTGTAGAGGAACAACTGTCTCAGGCGATTGGCAGGAATGGTCAAAATGTTAGGTTAGCGGCGCAATTAACTGGGTGGGAGTTGAATTGTATGTCCGAAACCGAGGCGGCCACCAAAAACGAAGAGGAAAGTGCGGCGGGACTAAAGACATTTATGGAGCTGCTCGACGTAGATAACGAAGTTGCCAATATTCTAGTCCAAGAAGGTTTTAATTCAATCGAAGAAATTGCCTATGTTCCGGAAAAAGAAATGCTGGAGATAGAGGAATTCGATGATTCTTTAGTACAAGAATTAAGAATGAGAGCTAAGGACTTGCTGTTAACTAGAGCGATTGCCAACGAAGAATTGATAGGAGATGTGAGACCGGAAGACGAGCTGTTACATATGGAAGGGATGGATGAACAGCTAGCTTTCCAATTGGCTAATACTGGCATACGGACTCTGGAAGATTTAGCTGAATTGGCTGTCGATGAGCTTCTGGAAAAAGGTGAAATTGAAGACGAAGAGAGAGCGGCGGCGTTGATAATGACGGCTAGAGCCCCTTGGTTTGAAAACGAGACAAATGAAAAAGCAGAGGTTGTAACAGATGGCTGACGTGACGGTTGACCGGTTCGCGGAAAGCGTTGGAATTTCGGTAGCCCGTTTGCAGGAGCAGCTATCTGAGGCAGGTATTTCCTCCAAGAAACCAGAAGATTCTTTGAGTGAAACCGAGAAGACACAGCTTTTGTCTTATTTGAGAAAGATGCATGGTAAGAATGAGACGGCTCCGGAACCAGAGAAAATCACGTTGAGACGTAAAACGATAAGCGAAATAAAAGTTCCTAGTGAAAGAAGGACAACGCGTCTGAGGGGTACAAAGCAAGCCGGTGTCGCCAAAACAGTAAGCATAGAAGTCAGAAAGAAACGAACTTATGTCAAGCGGAAGACTACGTTAGATCAGGACTTGTCGTTAGTTGATGAGCAAGAGCAAGAATTTAAAAAGGCGAAGAACGAAGAAGCTAAGTTAAAGCAAGCTCAAGAGGAGGCTGCGAAGACAGCAGAGAAGGAAGAAGAATTACGTCGTGAGGCTAAAAAGGTTGAGGATGAGCGTCTGGCTGCTGAAAAGGCGGAAACCGAGAGGATTGAAGCCGAGAAGGCAGAGGCCGAGCGGTTAGCGGTCGAAAAAGCAGAAGCTGAACGTGTGGCGGCTAAAAGAGAGGCAGAAGAAACTGAGAAGAAGTTGAAAGAAGCGGAGCAGGCGAAGCAAATCGCTGAAGGCGCGCCAATGAAGGAGACGGCGACTCCTCGAAAAAATCTAAAAAGTAAAGAGCGTCGAGCGCAAGAAAGGGAGGAGCGGGCAGAATTACACGTTGCAAGAGATAAATCTGGGAGAAGACGGAAGAAAACAACTTCTCCACGGGTTGTTGCCGGAGGGGCGAGCGGTAAGCACGGATTTGAAAAACCTACAGCTCCTGTTGTCCGGGACGTAGATATTCCTGAAAATATTAGTGTCTCGGATTTGGCTGCAAAAATGTCTGTGAAGGCGGGTGAAGTAATAAAGATCATGATGAGTTTAGGCTCTATTGTTACCATAAATCAGGTCATAGACCAGGATACGGCGGTACTCGTCGTTGAAGAGCTCGGGCATCGCCCAAATAGGATAAAAGATGAAGCGTTTGATGAGTCTTTGAAGATAGAAGATGATAATCCGAACGATTTTCAAAGTCGGGCTCCAATAGTAACGATTATGGGCCACGTAGATCACGGTAAAACTTCACTACTAGATTACATAAGAGGTAGTGGAATCGCGGCAGGCGAAGCCGGAGGTATAACTCAACACATAGGGGCCTATAGGGTATCGACAGATACGGGCGACATAACTTTTTTAGATACTCCAGGACATGAAGCGTTTACAGCTATGCGGGCAAGAGGTGCGGGAGTGACGGATATTGTCGTCTTAGTGGTTGCGGCGGATGACGGCGTAATGCCTCAGACAGAAGAAGCTATCAAACATGCCAAAGCCGCAGGAGTGCCGTTAGTTGTAGCAGTAAATAAAATTGATAAGAGCGAAGCTCAACCTGATAAAGTAAAGCAAGAGCTTGCTAACAGAGAGGTTGTCCCAGAAGACTGGGGCGGGGATACTCAATTTGTAAATGTCTCTGCCAAGACCGGTGACGGAGTTGAAGGTCTTCTAGAGGCAGTCTTACTTCAAGCGGAACTTTTAGAAGTAAAGGCACCGATAGAAGGTAAGTGTAGGGGGGTTATTATTGAATCGCGTCTAGACAAAGGTAGAGGACCGGTCGCAACGATCCTGGTACAGAGCGGAATTTTGAGAAGAGGCGATATTATTGTTGCTGGTTCCGAGTTTGGCCGCGTGAGAGCCATGCAGGACGCTGCAGGTAATAATTTGGGCGAGGCAGGCCCCTCTGAGCCAGTCGGGATTGTTGGTCTTTCGGGAACTCCGAGGGCGGGTGAGGAGGTGGTAGCCGTTTCAGACGAAAGGAGAGCGAGAGAAATTAGCAGTTATAGATTAGAGAAAGAGCGAGAAACCCGATTGTCTAGAAGGCAATCGTTTCAGATGGAGAATGTGTTCGCTCAGCTTGAAGATGGGGATAAATCTTCTTTTAAAGTTCTACTCAAGGCAGATGTTCAAGGGTCGACCGAAGCGATAATGGATTCTCTGGCTAAAATCGAAACTGAGGAAGTTAGAGTGGATGTTGTGAGTGATGGGGTAGGAGCGATAACGGAATCAGATGTAAATTTAGCCTTTGCGTCAGAGGCTATAATTCTTGCGTTTAATGTCCGGGCAGAGGCATCTGCAAGGAGATTGTTGGAGGAAGAAGGAATAGATATACGTTATTACAGTGTTATTTATGAATTGATTGATGATGTGAAGGCTGCCGCCAGTGGTCTGCTAGCACCAGAAATAAGGGAAACAATCGTAGGAATTGCTGAAGTAAAAGATGTGTTTCGCTCCTCTAAACTTGGAGCGATAGCTGGGTGTATAGTTTCGGAGGGTGTCGTTAAGAAAAGCAATCCAATACGAGTTTTAAGAGAAAGTGTGGTCATTTACGAGGGAGAATTAGAGTCTCTGCGAAGATTTAAAGACGATGTCCAGTCCGTCCAGTCCGGGACGGAGTGTGGTATCGGGGTGAAGAATTATAACGATGTCAAAACCGGTGATCAGATTGAAGTTTACGAGCGCGTGGAAGTTGCGCGCTCTGTGTAGGGATGATGGACGTTGGAAAAGAAGGTGGTCGTTTAGCTCGAATATCTTCAAGAATTCGCAGAAGTATCGCCGGTGAAGTAAACGATCTCGGGCGGTCTAATAACCTGGGTATGGTAAGTATTACGAGAGTCACAGTAAGCCCGGACTTAAGAAAAGCGACTGTCTATTTCAGCTTGTATGGACGGGACGGGCAGGCAGATAGGTTTATAGAACTTGTTACGTTGAATAGCTACTTTTTACAGCGGGTATTAGGAAGAAAATTAAGGTTAAAGAGAACACCAAGTCTGGTCTTTGTGTTGGACGAGTTGTTGTCAAAACAACAAAGATTAAATCAACTATTACGGTGAAAATACTTGTAGATTTAATTATAAAAGGCGTCTTACAATAGAAATAAAGAAAAGAGATCTAAGTGGTATTTTGCTGCTAGATAAAGGGATACAGTGCAGTTCTAACGAAATCTTACAGGAAGTAAAGAGAATATTTCGTGCAAACAAGGCAGGGCATGCAGGGACGTTGGATGTTCTAGCCTCCGGTTTGTTACCGATTTGTTTTGGAGAAGCTACGAAAGTTAGTCAATACCTACTGCGAGAAAAAAAGTCGTATACTTCCCAGTTTATTTTCGGTAAAACCACGCGAAGTGGAGATTTAGAGGGCGACGTTTTATTGAGAAAATCCACCGATTTTTTGACTAAGGAGTTGGTCGCTGAAGCGGCGGCGAAATTTGTCGGTCGTATCGAACAGGTACCCCCCATGTATTCTGCGTTAAAGAAAAATGGTATACCGCTTTATAAATTAGCTCGGCAAGGTATTGAGCTACCCAGAGAACCTAGAGAAGTGCAAATCTATCGATTTGTTCTGAAGGAATTTGCCGGGCCGACCGCTATCTTTGAGATAGACTGTTCGAAGGGCACGTATGTCAGGCAGCTGGCGGAAGACCTGGGTGAAGAATTAGGTTGCGGTGCGTGTGTGTCCTCCTTACGAAGAGAGCGTTTAGGTAATTATGATGTAAGCTATGCCTATACAATAGGCGCACTCCGAGAAGTAGCGAAATCAGAAGGATTTGCGGGGCTTGATAAGGTTCTATGCGGGGTGGATAGCGCGCTGAGTGGCGTTCCTTTTACCTGCATTTCCTCCTCGGAAAATGTGAAGCTCAAAACGGGCCAACGTGTTTTTACTTCTCGAGAAGGTCCAATAGGGATTCTACGCCTATATGACGAAGAAGGAATTTTTTTTGGAGTGGGAGAGAGACTACCGGACGGAACGTTGATTACCCGAAGATTGATTAAGCATCATTCCTCTTTAAACATAAGTTAAGAAGATCACACTATTTCTTGTTAGGAATCCATTAGACGGGTAGAATACCGCCCAAGATAGATGGGATAAAAAATAGGTTAGGAAAAATAGATGGGTTTGTCTAACGAACGGAAAAGCGAAATCATAAGCGACTACCAATTGTCGGGAACCGACACTGGCTCACCTGAAGTGCAGGTCGCTTTGCTTTCAGAACGTATAAGTGAACTTTCTGAACACTTTAAATCGCATGCGAGAGATAACCATTCCAGACAAGGTTTGTTGAGAATGGTCAATCGACGTAGAAAAATGCTCGATTATGTAAAGAAAAAAAATCTCGATAGATATGTGAAATTGATCGAGCGCTTGGGATTAAGGAAGTAGAATTGTAAGAGTCGAGTAAGTTAAAGGAATCTTTTGCGATCGAATAGGCTTCTTTATGTCGTTAATAACATAAAAATAGGTAGAAAAAAGTCATGGAGCCAGTATCCGTTAGTTTTGACTATGGTAGTCACAAGGTCAATTTGGAGACAGGTAAAATTGCTAGACAGGCTTCGGGTGCTGTCTTAGTTAGTATGGGTGATACGGTCGTTTTATGTACTGCTGTGGGTCAGGCCGGAGGGGAGCCTAAAGATTTTTTCCCTTTGACGGTTGACTATCAAGAGCGTACTTATTCAGCCGGTAAGATCCCCGGGGGGTTTTTCAAACGAGAAGGAAGGCCGAGCGAGAAAGAGACATTGGTGTCTCGACTAATTGATAGGCCGATACGGCCCCTTTTCCCGAAAGGTTTTAGAAACGAAGTGCAATTGATATGCACCGTTATGTCCTTAGATCCGGAGATAGATCCTGACATTCCTGCTTTACTGGGAGCTTCGGCTGCGTTAGCTATCTCGGGATTACCTTTTGGAGGTCCCATCGGCGCCGCCCGAGTGGGTTACCGAGAAGGAAAGTATCTGTTGAATCCTAGTTTCACGGATCTAAATTCGTCGCAGTTAGATCTAGTGGTTGCGGGAACTAAAACATCTGTTTTGATGGTGGAGTCAGAGGCTAAAATTTTACCTGAAGCAACTATGCTGGGCGCGGTTAATTTCGGCCATCAAGGGATGCGTGTTGCAATAGACGCGATTACAGAGCTGGCTTCAAAGGTAGAAAAGAAGACATTCGAGTGGGCCGAAGGAAAAATTGATCAGCAATTGTCTAGTGTCATCAGAGAAGCGTTTGAGAAGAGCGTTAGTGAGGCATACGAAATTCTTGATAAATTAGAAAGACGAGATGAGTTAAAGCGACTTAGAGAGAGCATATATGAAAAAGGTAAAGCGCTAGAAGGTTTTGAAGGAGGTGATACTGAGATTGCTGCCGTTATCGATCAGTTGGAGCATGATGTCGTAAGAGGGGCTGTGCTCTCCGGTAAGGCCCGAATTGATGGAAGGAGAAAGGATGATGTACGTTCTATAGCATCTGAAATAGATCTCTTACCCAGGACTCATGGTTCTGCACTTTTCACCCGAGGGGAGACTCAGGCCCTTGTGGTTACATCTCTAGGTACCGAAAGGGATTCTCAAATTGTAGATGCGATCGAGGGCGAAAGACGCGATACCTTCATGCTGCATTATAATTTTCCTCCTTTCTGCGTGGGTGAGACGGGTCGGGTTGGAACTCCTAAACGTCGGGAGATAGGTCATGGCCGCCTTGCGAAAAGAGGGATTCAGGCCGTAATGCCTGAAATGGATGCGTTTCCATATGTAATTAGAGTTGTGTCAGAAGTGACGGAGTCTAATGGTTCGAGTTCAATGGCAACCATATGTGGTACGAGTATGTCTCTCATGAATGCCGGTGTACCAGTCAGCGCACCAGTCGCTGGAATAGCCATGGGACTTATTAAGGATGGAGACCAGTACGTAGTATTGTCCGATATTTTGGGTGACGAGGACCATCTCGGGGATATGGATTTTAAGGTGGCCGGTACTACTGAAGGGGTAACTGCCTTACAAATGGATATAAAGATTGATGGTATTACCGCGGAGATAATGGAAGTAGCACTTGAACAGGCCAAGAAGGGCCGGCTTCATATACTCGCCGAAATGAATAAAGTGATAGATTCACCACGCACTGAAATGTCAGAGTATGCTCCTCGAATAATCACTTTTCGTATACCGACCGATAAAATAAGAGACGTTATAGGGAAGGGAGGGGCTACGATTAGACAGATTACTGAGGAAACTGGAGCTACAGTAGATATTGACGATGATGGGACTATAAAGATCGCGTCTGTAGACAACGCTGCAGGGCAGGCTGCTAGAACGAGAGTGGAGGCAATCACCGCGGATATAGAGGTAGGAAGTGTCTATGAGGGGAGGGTTCAGAAATTGATGGACTTCGGAGCGTTCGTGAATATACTACCAGGCAAAGACGGGCTAGTACACATATCACAGATTTCGGAAGAACGTGTCGAAAATGTCAGTGATAAACTCTCAGAAGGCGACACTGTGAAGGTAAAGGTTTTGGAAGTCGATAAGCAAGGTAGGATTCGACTAAGTATGAAGGCAGTTTGAGTGATAGATAAAAATAATGTGAAAGACAACCTTCGAGGAAAGTAACTTATGGTAACAATCAGGTTGGCGAGAAGAGGAGCTAAGAAGCGACCGTTTTATCACATAGTCGTGGCCGATCACCGTCGAGCGAGAGACGGTAAACACATCGAAAGATTAGGTTTTTTTAACCCTTTTGCGTCTGAATCGGAAGAGGGATTTAGGATAAATAGCGAACGATATCAGTATTGGCTTTCGGTTGGTGCAAGACCTTCCCAAAGAGTAGAGAAGATAGTGACCAATAACCACGAATCCTCCAACTAAAATTTTCTGGACGGTAGATTCAGAGAGGGTGCGAACACGGTAAAAGTAACTCCAGAACTTATAGAGCTTGGACAGTGCCTTGGGGCTTACGGCTTGAAGGGTGGAGTTCGTATCACTTCTTTTACAAGACCGACGAGCAATATTTTTACTTACAAAGAATTTCTTTTAAAGAACGGGGGGCGGCACCAAAAACTTTCTCTTCAGAGAGGGTATACGTCTGGACGTAGGTTGATTGTTTTTTTTAACGAAGTATTTGATCGCCAAACTGCGGATGATTTATCGGGTAGCTCGATATATGTGGGCCGGACGTCCCTACCTGTGTCTGGTGAAAAGGAATATTATTGGGCCGATTTGATTGGTTTTGAAGTGCTGGCTACTGATGGAAAAGAGTTGGGACTTGTCTCGGGTTTTATCGAAACCGGCGGTCATGATGTCCTTGTAGTAGCTGGTGGGAAGGAACTCCTGATTCCTTTTGTCATGGACAAGTATATATTGAAGGTAGATATGGAGAGCGAAACCATCTTTGCTGATTGGCGTTGGGACGATTGAATCGTGAAGTCGTACACAGTAATAACGCTTTTCCCAGAATTAATAGACACCTATAAAAGGACAAGTATCATAGGACGAGCCGGAAAGAATGGGCTTTTTGAGGTAAACGCCGTCAATCCAAGGGAATATGGCGAAAAGCGAAGGCATGTGGATGATACACCATATGGGGGTGGCCCAGGTATGGTGATAATGGTCGAGCCAGTCAAGCGGGCAATTGACGATATAAAAGGTTCGCTTGAGGGGGCGTGTCATGTGATAAATCTAACTCCCCAGGGAAAGATTTTCCGACAGAACGATGTTTCCGAATTAATAGAGTTTGATAATTTGGTTTTGATCGCTGGCCGTTATGAGGGTATCGACGAAAGAATTAGACATTATGTAGATGATGAGTATTCTGTAGGAGACTTTGTTCTGAGCGGCGGCGAAATTCCAGCAATATTGGTGATAGATACAATCGTAAGAAACATACCCGGAGTTTTAGGGGATTCGTCTTCTTTAGAAACAGAGTCTCACTCAGGAGGGTTACTGGACTTTCCTCATTATACCAAACCTAGTGTTTTCGACGGTTTTTCTGTTCCTCAAGTCCTTCTGAGTGGTAATCATGCCGAGATAGAGAATTGGAGACTAAAACAACGGTTAGGTCGGACCAGTGTAAAAAGGCCCGACATGATGGAGGTTACAGACTTAGATGAGAGGGAACGAGCTCTGTTAAGCGAGTTTTTGCTTGAACAGGAAAAATCATGTGAGGATTGAGAATACTGGAAGGATGTTTGATAAAGAATCTTATCTAAAGGGCAGCGCTAGGTGTCGAAACATAATGAATACTGATCCATTTTGATATATCATTCGCTCTTCGATATTTAGATTGGGATGTGAAAGGCGATGTCAAACTTACTTCAAGAGTTAGAAAAGAAGCAAATCCGGCCAGATATACCTCCATTCAGCGCAGGAGACACGTTGGTGGTACAAGTTAAGGTCAAAGAGGGCAATAGAGAGCGTCTCCAAGCTTTCGAAGGCGTCGTCATTGCGAAAAGGAATAGAGGACTTAATTCCTCTTTCACGGTGAGGAAGATTTCGCATGGAGAAGGAGTTGAAAGAGTTTTTCAGACTCATAGTCCGTTAATTGGATCGATCAAAGTAAAGAGAAGAGGCGACGTTAGGAGAGCGAAGCTATACTATATGCGAGATAGAAGTGGTAAGGCAGCCCGTATTAAGGAAAAAATTCGCTAGTTGGTGTCCAAAAAAGTTTCATACAAATGTTTACTGGAAACGCTCTTTAAGGTATTGGATTATATCGTAAGACTCGTACATCCATTTCGACACAGATGTTGGTGGATTTCCGTCATAGAGGCAAGGGACCGTTATACTCCCTCCGTTCTCGAGTAAATTCCGGCCGTATTGAGGGTTTAGTAAAATGTCTCTCATTTCGATCGTCAGGTTTAGAATGTCAATTGCGTTTCTTACACGACTGGAAAAAAAGCATCCTTCGTAATGATACAGGGCCATTTGCGAGGTTTCTTCGTCAACTAGTGCTTGTTGTTCGGTGGTCCGCTCAACAGTAGCTAGCTTAACACCGTTATTCGGCATTTCTTCGTAAAACATTGGCATACCTCGTTTTATAAATTAACCTAATACTAAAAGGTCATGCTAATTTCAAATCGGCGCCTATTAACCAAATGAAAGAAGACTTTCACATTGATGAATTTATCCAGCACCTATGGGTAGAGCACGGCCTCAGCCCTAATACATTATCAGCGTATCGGGCGGATATAAATAGATTAGATAAATATTTGAAAGGTATAAAACTAGACTGCTTCCGGGCTCGGGAGGAAAATTTGGTGCAATTTATGTCATCGGCGGCTGGACAAGCTGATCGCAGCCGCTCGAGACGTTTGTCTAGTATACGCCGGTACTATCGTTTTTTAACACGAGAGAAAATCATTTCGTTAGATCCTACTACCAATTTATTGCCTTTACGTTTAGGGCGATCGTTACCGAAAACCCTTAGCGAAGCTGATGTAGAACGGCTACTGTCTGCCCCTAGGACTGAAACAGCCTTGGGAGCTAGAGATAAAGCTATGTTGGAGACACTTTATGCTACAGGTGTTAGAGTATCGGAATTAATCGGAATCGAGTTTACCAATCTCAATCTGAGGCAAGGAGTAGTTAGGGTTATAGGTAAAGGTAATAAGGAGAGACTCGTTCCTCTAGGAGAAGAAGCAGTCCACTGGCTTGAAAAATTCATAAAAAATAAACGGACAGAGCTGTTGGGAAAAAAAACTTCTCGGGTAATATTCGTAAGTAGGCTCGGAGAGGGAATGACGAGACAGTCCTTTTGGTATGTGGTTAAGAAGTACGCGAGAATATCGGGAATCAAAAGTTCTATTTCTCCACACACTCTGCGGCACTGCTTCGCTACCCATTTGGTAAACAATAATGCAGATCTTAGAGTAGTTCAGAATTTGCTGGGACACAGCAGCGTGTCGACTACGCAAATTTACACACATGTTGCTGCAGAGAGGCTAAAGCAATTGCATAAAGAGCATCATCCTAGAGGGTAATGGCAAATGATAGACAGGAAAATCGTTCTCATATTATCTATTCACGCTGACAAGCGTTTGCGATTAAGATGCCTTTTTAGTCTCTTGATATTCATTTGTTTATTGGCCGACAGAAGTTTAGCTAACGAACCAACAATTGAGGAAGTAAAACGAAATCTTAGTAAAATTTTACCTATAGACAAAGAAGCGACTATTAATAAAAGTCCAATATCAGAGCTATTTGAAGTGACAGTGGGAGGTAAAGTGTTTTATGTGAGCACTGACCTTAACTATTTTGTTAGAGGAGATTTGATAGATCTACGTAGTAAAAAAAATCTTACAGAACAGGTCAGGCGTAGTTTCCGGGCACGAAAATTCGCTTCTATAGAAAGAGGAAAGCTGATCACTTTTACTTCTACTCACAAGTATCGGAAAGCGGAAATCTACGTTTTTACTGATATAGACTGCGGTTATTGCCGAAAGTTCCACTTAGAGGTGCCGGCATTAAACGACGCGGGCGTAACTGTCCATTATTTAGCGTTTCCCAGAAAAGGAATTGATAGTTTTTCTTCTAAAAAATCTGAGTCTGTTTGGTGCTCGGTAAATTCTGAGGAGGCTCTGACGAATGCGAAACTGGGTAGGCGGATAAAAACAAAGGCATGTGAAAATCCTATCATCGAACAATTCCAATTGGGACTAGAAATCGGTGTGATGGGTACACCGGCAGTATATTCGTCGGACGGACTAGAGTTGGGCGGCTATCTTTCCGCCGAAGACGTTCTTAAAGAAATAACTAAATAGGCCTTCGGATAGCATGTGTTAGAATCTTGGAAAGAAAAATTTGCGGTGGATTTTACTAATGCAACCTATTTTTGAGCGCTTGAAAAAAGCTAGGGTGCTGGTGGTCGGCGATGTAATACTCGATAGGTACTGGGCGGGAGAGTCGCGAAGGATCTCTCCTGAGGCTCCTGTCCCTGTTGTGAACGTAGAGAAGGTCTCCAACAAGTTAGGTGGTGCGGGTAATGTTGCCGCCAATGTGGCGTCTTTGGGGTGTTTCGTTTCATTGCTCGGATACGTGGGAGATGATCAAGAAGCCGATTTAGTGGAGGAGCTGTTGGAGCGGTCAGAAATAAAGTCAGCTGTCGTCCGGAGGAAGGATCGCAAAACCACAGTTAAATTGCGGATTATTAGCCGTGGGCAGCAGTTAGTAAGATTGGATTTTGAAGATTTAGACGATAAATTCTCGAAAAGGTCTCTCCAAGATATTTTTGAGGGAATTGTAGACGAACACGAACTGGTTATTTTTTCAGATTATCGAAAAGGAGCTTTAGCCGATGTAGAGCGACTAATAAGAATCGCGAAAGACGCTGAAAAGATAGTAATAGTGGATCCAAAGGGTGAAGATGTATCTCGTTATACATGTGCCGATTTAATAACCCCCAATCTAAAGGAGTTTGAGAGTATTGCCGGTAGATGCAAAGATGAAAAGGAGATCCGTTCGAAGGCTCTCGAGGTGATCGAAAGGCATGATATTCAGAATGTCCTAATAACAAAAGGTGCTCTTGGAATGTCTTTAGTTACCAAGGACAATAGTTTCGTCCATATTCCCGCTGAGGCGGAAGATGTTTTCGACGTTACGGGAGCTGGGGATACGGTATGCGGTGTAGTAGGCGCGATGCTGGCCGTCGGTTTGCCGATCCGAGAGGCGATAAGTATTGCTAACAGAGCAGCTGGTTTAACTGTGAGAAAACTAGGTGCCGCTGTAGTCAAGATCGAAGAGTTAGATGTTCTTGATTCCGAGGATCAGTGTCGCGACAAATTAATATCCGTAGAAGCTCTAAAGCTAGAGTGCGAAAAAATCCAGCAAGAAAATGGCAAGATTGTTTTAACCAACGGATGTTTTGATGTTTTACATGTCGGTCATGTGAGGTACTTATCAGAAGCAAAAAAACTAGGGGATAAACTGGTTGTCGCATTGAATTCTGATGCTTCCGTTAAAGAAATAAAAGGAGAAAAGAGACCGATCAATAATCTTGAGGCTAGGGTCGGTGTGCTGGCTGCACTAGAGTCTGTAGATTGGGTCGTCTCCTTTGAAGATCCTACACCTATAAAAGTCATCAAGAAATTACTCCCTGACTTTTTGGTTAAAGGAGGGGACTATGAGCCATCCGAAATTGTGGGTTTTGAAGAGGTCACCGCCTACGGGGGGAAAGTGAAAACCCTCAGGTACTTTGAGAGGAACTCAACGACTAGTCTTATTGAACGAATTGAAAAATTGTAAATAAGGACCTTTTATGATCATAGTCACTGGTGGGGCTGGCTTTATAGGGAGCAACCTAATAAGAAAACTTAATTCCGACAGGGATGATGATATTTTACTGGTTGAAGATCTTTCAAACGGGCACAAAATAAAAAATATCGCCGATCTTGAGATAGTCGATTATATAGACAAAGACGACTTTTCTTCCCTCTTGCAGTCTTCTTGGGAGATAACGGACGTAGATTGCATTTTTCATCTTGGTGCGTGCGTGGACACGATGGAATGGGATGGTAAATACATGATGAAATCCAATTTTGAGTACTCTAAAAATTTGGCTTCTTTTTGTTTCGATAAAGGAGTACCTCTTGTTTATGCATCTAGTGGGGCGGTTTATGGGAGCCAAAAATCTTTTACAGAAGATTCCCAATTCGAAAAACCATTAAATATATACGGATATTCGAAACTTCTTTTCGATCGATATGTTGGTACCCGCATTAAAAAGCCTGATTCTTTAGTAGTAGGTCTACGCTACTTTAATGTGTATGGCAGAGGAGAGGAATTCAAAGGAAACATGTCGAGCGTAATCCCTTTTTTTAATGAGCAGCTTAAAAAGACTGGAAAAATAAAATTGTTTGAAGGTTCTCATGGGTATGGTCCCGGGCTTCAATCGAGGGATTTTATATCGGTAGAGGATGTTGTAAAGGTAACTTTATGGTTTTCCGAGCAATCCAGGGCTAAATCAGGAATCTATAATTGTGGAACAGGCCACTCGACTACTTTTCAGTCCGTTGCGGAAGCAGTAATAGAGTGGCACGGAAGCGGGAACATTGAATACATTACCTTCCCACAACAACTTGTAGATTCTTATCAACCATTTACCCGCGCGGATTTGGGGAAACTTCGTCTGGCAGGGTATTCGGGAGCTTTTAAGGAGATTACTCAAGGTGTAAAGGAGTACTTGACCTGGCTAAATTCATAAGGCTGATTTACACGTCCCTTTTTATTTTGTGTATCCCTTTTTTGTTGGCCCGATGCCTTTACAGAAGGGAAGGGATGAGAATGGTAGAGCGATTTGGCTGGTATTCGGGTAAATTCGACTCGGCAACCGTTTGGGTTCATACTGTCTCGGTTGGAGAGTTTATGGCTTCTATTCCAATAATCGAATCAATGTTGACGTCCCAGAACCGATATAAAATCGTTGTGACAACGACTACTATGACGGCTTCTGCATTAGTTGAACAAACCTTTGGAGAAAAGGTAGAACACGTTTTTCTTCCTTATGATGTTCCGATGCTTTTAAAGGGCTTTTTCCAAAAGTTTCAACCCAATAAATTAGTTCTACTGGAAACGGAGCTTTGGCCTAACCTTTTAAATTTTTGTTATGAAGCGGCCGTACCGGTTTTTCTGGTCAACGCGAGGTTGTCTTTGTCTTCGTTTAATCGCTATCGCATCCTTAAAGCCATAATGTTCGGCCCCTTAGGGCCCATCACCAAAATAGGAGCCCAAAATATAGTTCACGCAAGTAGGTTTTGTGAATTGGGTTACCCGGAGAGTTCAGTTTTTATTACAGGTAATCTAAAGTTCGAGGTAAAAGCAGAATCCATTAAGGAGACGGGTCTGCTTTGTTTTCTTAATAGCTTACGGTCAACGAGGAAAATTTTGGTTTGTGGGAGTACAAGAAAAGGAGAAGAAATCAAGTTGCTGGCGGCAGTGCTACGATTAAAAAAGAAACTCCCTGAGCTTTTCGTGATACTCGTCCCTCGACATCCCCAGCGGTCGATTAAGGTGGGTCAACTCTGTTCGCAAAAAGGATTAAGATATCAATACAGAAGTCAAATTGAGGAAGAAATCAAAAATCAAGATGTTTTGATAATCGATACCATTGGTGAGCTTTTGGCTTGTTATTCTGTTTGTCAGTTGGCGTATGTAGGAGGAAGCCTAGTACCCCATGGCGGCCAAAATGTTTTAGAACCCACTCGTTTTGGGGTGCCGGTTTTAGTGGGACCACACACTGAAAATTTCGAAGACGA
>CAZXQY010000061.1:0-12131 GCA_964642505.1 uncultured Gammaproteobacteria bacterium
CGTAGCCCGTAGCCTCGGTTCTCATTTTAGAACCGCCAAATTCCAAACCTTTTCCAGTCAAAACTCCCACAAATTTATTATTAACCCTTTTATATTGGCCGAACATGTAACCGATTTCTCTGCCGCCGACTCCGATATCTCCGGCAGGAACGTCTGTATCTTCTCCAATGTGTCTTTGGAGCTCCGTCATAAAGCTTTGACAAAAGCGCATGACCTCTAGGTCCGATTTTCCTTTAGGATTAAAATTTGCTCCTCCCTTACCTCCTCCCATCGGCAGCCCAGTGAGGCTGTTTTTGAAAGTTTGCTCAAAACCTAAAAATTTAAGGATGCTTTGGTTCACCGAAGGATGAAAACGGATTCCGCCCTTGTAAGGTCCTATGGCACTATTGAACTGCACCCTCCATCCTCTGTTGGTTCTAATATGGCCTTCGTCATCAGTCCATGGAATTCGAAAAGAAATCACTCTTTCGGGTTCGGCCATCCGTTCTAAAATTTGCATTTCATGATAAATCGGTTTATCCGTAATGAATGGAAAAATAGTCGCGGCCACTTCATAAACCGCCTGGACGAATTCAGGTTCTCCTGGGTTTCTCTTCTTTACTCCATCCATGTAGCGTTCGAGATATTCTTTTGTTTTGGCGGTGCCAACATTCGTTTTCGACATTTTAATTCCCTATCCTCCTAAGACGTCATTTAGTTACGGGTTCCCCACGAAGAAACCAACGAGCAATAAGTTATACCACAATGATTGAACTATAAAAGGAATTTCTTCCAAATAATAAAATCGATGTTTTTGATTTAATAAATCGGAATTAATCGACTAATTTATTAAGTCTTAAGCGTAAGGCATTGAGTTTTATAAAACCTTCTGCATCCTTTTGGTTGTACGTTCCTCCATCATCTTCAAAGGTCGCCATTGATTTCTTGAAAAGGCTATCGGACGGAGAATTTCGGCCAGTGATTTCTACGTTGCCCTTGTACAATTTGACGCGAATTTCCCCATTTACTGTCGCTTGGGAGTCGTCTATCAGGCTCTGTAACAATAGGCGCTCTGGACTCCACCAGTACCCATTGTAAATGAGCCGAGCGTATTTAGGCATTATCTCTTCTTTTAGGTAGGATACTTCTCTGTCTAACGTGATTGATTCCATGGCCCTATGCGCTTTGAGCAAAATAGTGCCGCCAGGTGTTTCGTAGCATCCTCTTGACTTCATTCCCACATACCGATTTTCGACGATATCGAGTCTGCCGATTCCATGTAGGGATCCTAGCCCGTTAAGTTTTCTAAGTATCGAAGCAGGCGAAAGACGTTCGTCATTTAAAGCGATTGGATCACCGTTTTCAAACTGAAGCGTAAAGGTCGTAGGTTCATCGGGAGCCTTTTCGGGATCGGTTGTCCATCGCCACATTGTTGACTCTGGGGAGGCCCAAGGATCTTCCAACACCCCTCCCTCATATGATATGTGCAGCAGATTGGCATCCATCGAGTACGGTGAGCCTGATTTCTGCTCAAACTCTATCGGGATAGCACGCTCTTTCGCATAATCTAACAGGGTTTCTCGAGAAGTGAGATTCCATTCTCGCCAAGGAGCAATAATCTTCAGGTCTGGTGCCAGTGCATAAGCTCCTATTTCAAAACGTACCTGGTCGTTGCCTTTGCCCGTAGCTCCGTGAGCTATCGCATCTGCACCCGTGGTTTTGGCAATTTCTACCAGACGTTTGGCGATTAAGGGTCGCGCTATCGAAGTACCCAAAAGGTACTCACCCTCATATACTGCGTTAGCACGAAACATCGGGAACACATATTCTGTAACGAATTCTTCAGTTAGGTCTTCGATAAAGATTTCTCTAACGCCCAGTTGTTGAGCTTTGGATCTCGCAAGCTCCAGTTCCTCACCTTGGCCAATGTCAGCTGTAAAAGTAACTACTTGACTCTGATAGTTCTCCTCCAGCCATTTTAATATCACGGAGGTATCCAAGCCACCCGAATAGGCTAGAACTACTTTTTTTATTTTTTTTGACGCCATCAGCTTTCTCTTTTTTGTTTAGATGTCGGTTAGTTTCAGAATATATGAGACCTAGATATATTATAGCTGTGATAGCAGAGGATTGGATAGTCGACGGTAGAGGATAACTTCTAGAGCCTTATATATCTTGAGGTATACGACGGCTGTTCAGGTATTTTTTAGGCCATATCTCAAGGATAGCAATGTCCTCTTCTACTCCGAGCATAACGTCCATAGCAGAAATTTGTTCCTTGCTCACCCAAGCATATTCCGTGTGTTCTTCGTTTAGTGTGATTTTCCCCTGTTCCCACTCGTGCTGGAATAGGTGGATTTCGTACCTGCCGCCGTAATAAGTATCTTTGATAGGTCCAAAATAACGAATACACTTTGTGCTGTGTGCATTTCCGATTTCTTCGGTAATTTCGCGCTCCGCTGCTTCTCGAGGGCTTTCACCAAGTTCTATTTTACCAGCAGGCAGGCCCCATTGGTTTGGGCTAAGTTTTGCCTCTGGGCTCCTACGCAGCATGAGTAGTCTTCGTTTTTTGTCTAATACAAGATTTAACGCGAATCGTTCTTCCGTTTGCATACCAACTAGGCTATTGCTTTAATCTGTAAATCTTTTATAGCTTGACGATCTCGACCTTTGCGTCGAAGGCATTACTTCCCTTATTCAGTTCGCTTAGTCCGTCCGGGGTTAGCGCATTTACCGAGGAACCATTTAAGGTAGAAGACATCCACCAATTGAAAGGCATGTAGACAACGCCAGTGGCGGTGTCGGAGGAGACCTTGGCTTTAACTTCGACTTCGCCTAAAGCATTGAAAATGCGCACGTTGTCGCCTTCCCTAATTCCTCTAGCAGCTGCGTCGATTTCGTTGATTTGCATTTGCGGGAAATGATTTCGTGTTCCCTTATGAGGGAGGTTGACATACTCTGAATTAAGAAAATGGCTGGTTTTGGCGGAAACAAGGTGCAAAGGATAGTCCTTGTCTGACTTGTTTTGAACTACGGGCGTATACGTCGGTAAAGGGTCGTATCCCGCCTTTTCAAGAGTTTCCGAATAAAACTCACATTTTCCGCTTGGTGTAGTGAAATTTCCCTTAGCCCTCGGTCGCCAGTCTTCCGGGAGATTGAGCTTTGCCCATCCTGTTTCCATAAGATTGTCGAAAGAAATATCTGAAGCAAGTTCCGATTGGGTATTTAAAATCTGTCTGATTCTTTCCTCGTCGCTACTGAGTAAATAGGGTTCTTTAAAGCCCATTGCTTTCGAAAGCATGCGAAATAGCTCTGTGTTGGAAACTGCTTCGCCAAGTGGTTTGATCGCTGGGGGATTGAGGGAGACATAGGTATGTCCCCACGAAGGCATAAGTTCCCAGTGTTCAAATTGGGTAGTAGCCGGAAGAACAATATCGGCATATTTAGCGGTCTCAGTCATAAACTGTTCGTGTACGAGGGTGAACAGGTTTTCTCGTTTTAGACCTTCTATGATTAAGTTTTGATTTGGAAGGGTAACTACGGGATTTAAGTTGTAGACCATAAGCCAGGTTATCGGTGGAGATAGGTCGGTATTGGTCAGGGCTTTACCTAATTGATTCAAGTGGGTAGTGCGTTTAGGTTGCGGGAGCTCTTCTGGCGCGAAGACAACACCATGATCCAACGCTTCGAACATTAAATTGACCGTGAATTGACAAATGCCGCCGCCAAGCTCTTTATAAGCGCCCACCAGTGCAGGCAGGCAAGTTACGGCTCTTACATTCATGGCTCCATTTGAGTAGCGCTCCATACCGACCATTAACCTTAAAACTGCAGGTTTTGTCGTGGCATATTCTCGAGCAAGCGTTCGGATGTCCTCTACCATTAACCCGGTTATCTCTGACACAATGTATGGATTATATTCTTTTATCCGTTCGCATAGTTTTTCGAACCCCAGGGTATATTTTTTTACATAATCTTTGTCGTGGAGGTTTTCTTTAACGATAACGTGCATCATGCCCAACGCGAGGGCAGCATCTGTTCCAGGTTTTATTTGAATATGCCAATCTGCGTGAGCCGCAGTCGGTGTTTTGATAGGATCCACTACCACTATTTTGGCACCTTTTTTTCTTGCCCGGCGAATGGGACCTCCCCATAGGTGTACATTTGTAACGGCGCTATTATTACCCCAAATAACTATGTACCGGCTATGTTCCAAATCCTCCGGTAGAACAATATCCCCGGTACCGACGCTGTATCCTACAGCTTCATAGGACACATTCCCGCAGATATCGCGTTCAACGCCAGTCGCCCCTAATTTCGCGAAAAATTGATCCCCCGCGTAGCGTTGTAACATCCCAATAGTGCCAGCGAAATTGCTTGGCATAGCAGTTAATGGTCCGTGTCGCTTAACTCCATTCTGCAATTTCCCAATAATTATTTCGATGGCCTTTTCCCAGCTGATCCGTTTGAATTCGCCGTCTCCCTTGCGACCATTCCTTACGAGTGGATATAAGATTCGATCTTTGTGATAAACACGGTCTGTGTAGCGTTTTAGCTTGGTGCATAAGTTCCCGCGAGTAAATGGATGGTCGGAATTTCCCCTTAATTCGGTCGCTACACCCTCCTCGTTAACAGTGACTTGCCACGCGCAGGTGTCCGGACAGTCGTGTGGACACGCACCATGTATTGTTTTCATAGACCCCTCCCCACTCAGGCATAACTCGTTTACCCGATTTTACGTGTATAGTATTGAGCAGAAAAATGCAAGATTTAGTACGAAATAGAATTGCCAAATTTTTAAGGCTCCAGATTTTCCTGGTATCGCTTATGTTCTGTGGGCGAAATGCTGTTTCTAGCGAAATTCTGGGAAGTGAGTTGTACGAACTTAGAGTTAAAACGGTCGCAACAGGCTTGAATTATCCGTGGGGATTGGATTTTCTACCCGACGGCGGTTTGGTAGTTACCGAAAGAACCGGAGGTCTGCGTTTGTTCTTGAAAGGCGCCAGCAAGCCCCAAGTAGTAGAGGGTTTACCGGAAATTTCGGTTTTAGGTCAGGGAGGGTTGATGGATGTTGTGCTTCATCCGAATTTTTCGGAAAATCTGATGGTGTACTTCTCGTTTGTCGGAGGTGAGGATGGGTTTTTTGGTACGGAGGTCGCCAGAGCGAAACTGATAGGTTCTCGTCTGGTTGATACAGAAGTAATATTTCGAGCCTCACCGAAATCAAAAGGAGGTAGGCACTTTGGTTCCCGTTTGGTCTTTTTAGGTGATAAAACTCTGCTTGTTTCGTTAGGTGATCGGGGGCATAGGGCTAATGGTCAAGATCTGAAAACGCATCCCGGTTCAATAATTAGAATTACGGAGGATGGTGGAACGCCGCCCGACAATCCTTTTAACGATAATAAGGCGGCGGCCGACGAAATTTTCACTTACGGTAATAGGAATGTTCAAGGCTTATTCTGGGATGAATTAAACGGTCTTATCTGGGCGACCGAACATGGCCCCCAAGGAGGATGTGAATTAAATCTAATCAAGCCAGGAAAAAACTATGGTTGGGCGGACATAACCTTCGGGAAAAACTACATTATAGGGACGAAAATTGGAGAGGGCTTTTACCGAGAAGACGTCGAAAGCCCCATCTTTCAATGGACCCCTTCCAATGCTCCTTCTGGGTTGACTATGTACAGGGGTGAGAAATTTCCCGCGTGGGTTGGTAACCTGTTTGTCGGTTCTTTAAAGCTTAGGCTACTGAGTCGATTGATTTTGGATGGTCGGAGAGTCATCGGGGAGGAACGCCTCCTTGAAGATAAAATCGGTAGAATAAGGACCGTAAGGACCGGGCCAGACGGATTTCTTTATATTTTAACTGACGATGATAACGGAGATATTCTGAGGATCGAACCGCATTTTTAATAAGGTTGCTTAGGTGACAGTTTTTCTCAAAAATCGAACTAACACTTCCTCAAATCTGTCGGGATTGTCAATGAAAGGCCAATGTCCGCTATCCTCGAAAAATATGATCTCCGCATCGGGGAAAACTTCTTTCTGGGCTTTTGCATATTTGTAGGGAAGGTAGACGTCTTGTTTTCCCCAAATGACTAGACAGGGGATGTTCAGCGGTAAAAGCGATTTGACGGCTTGATCTACCAATACCTTGTTCATTTTTGAGATATCTGTATCTCTGTAAAGTTTCAGAACGGCTTTTTTGGTCCCGTGGTCGAAATTCCTGATTATCTCGTCAATATAGTCTTTCGGTAACCCTCTCGGATTGCCTATCTTTAAACCAAGCCGAAACATTATAGAGTTAGGGGTCAGCATAACTAATTCGCCGATTATCGGCGTACGCCAAAGTTTGGCAAAAAAATGCCATCTATAGTCACGCATTAATCCTATATTCACGAGAGTTATGCTTGCTACTTTGTCTGTGTTTTCGATAGCCCACGCTAATCCCCATGCACCGCCAAAATCATGTATAACCAAATGAACTTGAGTTAGTTTAAGTTCTTCTATTAATAGATTTAGATGATCTTTGTAACCCTCGATGGAATAATTGAAATCGTCCGATTTATCTGCTTGACCGAACCCAGGCATGTCGGGTGCTACAACGTAAACGAATTCTGATAACGGTGTTAGAAGTGCTTTCCAGTCTGCTCCTGAACCGGGGTTGCCGTGAACGAACAGTACGCCCTGCCGATTTTCTTTCCCTGCTATAAGGCATGGAGTTTCGATGCCTTGTATCCTGAATGTCGCCGAGTGCATTTGACTCTCCGTTGGCCGTTATTTTCCATATAGGCTACCATGTCAACTGAAAGTTATTAATAGATAGAGAAAGGAGAGAATCTAAATGGTTGACGCAGTTGTTGTTTCCACTGCCCGGACGCCTTTATGTAAGAGCTGGAAGGGTTCCTTGAACATGACGCACGGAGCTACGCTCGGAGGCCATGTCGTAAAAGAAGCTCTGGATAGAGCCGGGGTAGAAGCCGATTCAGTTGAAGATGTCATTATGGGCTGTGCGAATCCAGAGGGCGCGACTGGACATAACATTGCTCGGCAGATAGCTTTGCGAGCGGGACTACCGGTTAGCACGTCAGGCATGACCGTTAACAGATTCTGTTCTTCAGGTCTGCAGACCGTTGCATTAGCGGCTCAGCGAGTGATCTCGGGTGAGGCTGAGGTTTTCGTAGCTGGAGGAGTCGAGTCGATATCTTGCGTGCAAAATGAAATGAATTCGCATTTTACTCACGAAAAATGGCTGGCGGAAAAAAAGCCAGAAATTTACTGGAGTATGTTACAAACTGCTGAGCAAGTTGCTTCTCGGTATAAGATTTCCCGTGACGATCAGGATCACTACGGCGTTCAGAGCCAGCAAAGAGCTTCTGCTGCAAGAGAATCCGGAAAATTTGATGATGAGATCGCGCCCATATCAACTGTCATGAAAATAATAGACAGGGATACAGGGGTAGAAAGCGAAAAAGAAGTTACTGTCAGTCAGGACGAAGGAATTAGGCCGGACACCACTTTTGAGGGGGTTTCTCAAATAAAGCCAGCACTCGAGGGCGGAGTCATAGCTGCTGGTAACGCTAGTCAATTTTCGGATGGGGCAGCTGCTCAAGTCATAATGAGCGACCGCCTAGCTTCAGCTCGTGGAATTGAACCTATGGGAATATTTAGGGGCTTCGCCGTTGCGGGTTGTGAACCTGATGAGATGGGTATTGGTCCGGTTTTTGCGATTCCTAAGTTACTTAAGCTGTCAGGGAAAAAAGTGGAGGACATCGACTTATGGGAGCTCAATGAAGCCTTTGCCGTGCAGGTTCTCTACTGTCGAGAGCAATTGGGAATCTCTAATGACATACTCAATGTGGACGGAGGCTCTATTGCTGTTGGCCATCCCTATGGAATGACTGGTAGCCGATTAGTTGGACATGCCCTGATAGAAGGAAAAAGGCGAGGAGCAAAAAATGTAGTTGTTACCATGTGTATAGGTGGAGGAATGGGGGCAGCAGGACTTTTCGAAGTGTGCTAAATATCGGTGGAGAAATATAAGGTGCGCTGCTTGGTATTGCTAGCATTATCTTTTGGAACTCTAGTAGGGTCGGAGAATGTCGTTGGGAGTAGCTTCCAAGCCGTTGAAGAATGGTTAGAACGTCATGCTAACGCTCCAGTTGATGGAATAGTCGGAGGAACTTACAACCGTGAGAAATTGGCTGAGTTCTCAAAATATATTCCTCCGGGGTTCATTAATGTCTTCGACTTTAATGAACTCGAGATAAAATTAGTTGCTACGCGAACCTATCGAAAGCACAGCAGTTTTGATAAAGCGACTAAAAAGTTTGAGGGTCAAGCCCAATTGCAAAAGGATGGACAGCTAATAAATTACACTGCAGGACAACCTTTTTCTCGTGCCCAGATTGGGGAAGCTCAGCCAGATGCAGCAGGAACGATGGTTGCTTGGAATAATGTGCATAGATGGCAACACTATGGCTATAGGGTTGAAAATGCTTTGGCATATATTCGCCCGACAGAACGTGATTCTTCCCGAAATTTGTTGAAGGGTATGGACGGGGGAGGGGATGTATTTCGTGATGTAACGATGTTTTATCAGAGGGTTTATTTGTCGGGCTTAGCCGGCGAAGCTGACAATAACTATCGGTTAGACGCGGACGGTAGCGATAAATATCTGTACAAAGAATACATGGAAATGTACTCCCCTTTTGATATGGCTGGGATGAAGTTTGTTCTTGAGAGGCCAGTAGATCAGAAGCAAGGTGATCAAATTAATTCCTATTTACCGACTGAGCGGCGAGTGAGAAGGTTATCGGCAAAAGAGAGGGCTGATAGTTATATTGGAACTAACTGGACTTTCGATGATTTTGAGGGATGGTCAGGGATGGTGATTGACAACGTTTGGAAATTACTAGGTGAGAAAGTTGTTCCTCACGTTTTGAATTCCGAACACGATAGTCCCAGATTTCACGGACCTATGAGTACGATTCCAAAAGACAGATGGCAGTTAAGATCGTGTTATGTAGTCGAAGCAATCCCGAAGTGGGAAGGACATCCTTATAGTCGCCGTATCATTTTTGTTGATCAGGAAAATTTCTCTATACCTATGACGTTAGCTTTCAATCGCGATGGAGTATTGTGGAAGGTCTTTGTCACGACCTACCAAAAAGATTCCGACGGACCTGAGCCGACGGTGGCTCAGTCCTTACCTAGGTGGCGGGGCTCGGTGGCGTTTAATCTGATTGACGGTTCGGCGAATGTGAGTCCTGCAATGGGCCCGACAGATTTTCCTGAAGTTAAAGCGTCCACTGTACGTAAACTGTTCAGTGTCAGTAATTTAACGGGTGGACGGTAATGAATGTCGCCTTGGTATTGGGCGTGGGCCCCGACAGAGGCATGGGTGCTCAGTTATGTAAAAGGTTTGCTGCGCGGAGACTACATGTCGTTGTATCCGGTCGGACTAAAGATACTTTAGACTGCGTTGTAAGGGCCATCGAAAAGGAAGGAGGGTCGGCAAGCTCGATGGTTGCTGACGCTACCCGCGAACATGAGGTCAAGGAGCTATTCAGTAGAGCTGAAGAGAAAGGAAATATTGACTTGGCTGTTTATAATGCAGGAAATAATACTCCTGGTTCGCTGCAAGACATGACGGCCCAGTATTTTGAAGATGCCTGGCGGGTATGTTGTTATGGTGGATTTCTTTTTGGAAGGGAAGCCGCACGTATTATGACATCAAAGGGCAGCGGTACAATTATATTTACCGGGGCAAGTGCGTCATTACGAGGGCGAGCGGGTTTCGGGGCGTTTAATTCCTCCAAAGCGGGATTGCGAGGATTCGCTCAGGCTTTGGCTAAGGAATGTGGGCCACAGGGTATTCACGTGGGTCACGTCGTGATTGACGGCGCTATAAATGGTGAGAAAGTAACCAAGAAATATCCGGAATTTGTGAAGAAGGTAGGTAATGATCGACTGATCCAAATCGAATCCATAGTCGACGCTTATGAATTCTTATGGAAACAGCCTGTAACTGGATGGTCTTTTGAAGTAGACGTGAGGACTGCTTCCGAACCTTGGTAAAAATATTTTAGAAGTTTAGGGTAAAAATGGGGGAACTTTAGATGTCACTACCACAAGATATATCACCGATTAATTCAGAACTAATGGACACGTTGGTTAAGTTTAACGAGGATGAATGGATTCCTCAGCCTTTTGATCCAGAGCGCGCTTTCATACGGATTTTGTGGATAGGGGCTGAAGGAGGAAACTGGGCAGTTCATTTTAGATGGTTGAAAGGGTTTACAGCCCCGCAACACAAGCATCTTTCGGCCTCGCACACTTATATTTTGACCGGAAAATTGCAAGTTAGAGATGGCACCTTAGATGCTGGCGATTATGTGTACGAACCTAATGGAATGATACATGGAGCTACCACTGCTCTCGAGGATACGGAATACCTTTTTATTTGTAATGGCCCGATCTTGTTTTTTGACGACGATGGTTTTACATCCTATTTGGGGTGGGAGGAGCTCCTTCGCTTAAAAGAAGCACATAAAACAAGTACGCCAAACGCTGCTTAGACAGAATTTTTGTGATGAAACTATATTGGTTTAGAGTCGCACCTAGTCCTACCCGTGTAAGGTTATATATTGGCGAAAAAAAAGCGGCTGGTGCAAATATAGAAATAGAGCCGGTTGTAATTAAGATTGTCAAAGGGGAAGGACAAACACCGGAATTTCTGAGTAAGAACCCGTTTGGTACGGTTCCGGTTCTCGAATTGGAAGATGGTTTCAAAATAAAAGAGTCTTTGGCGATAATCGAATTTCTGGAGCAGAGTTTTCCGGACCCGGCAATGTGGGGAACTTCTTTGAGAAAGCAGATAAGGAACAGAGAGATAGAACGAATTGTCGAAATGAGATTTCTGGAGTCCGTGTCCCGCTATATACATGCTACGCAATCTCCGTTAGGATTGCCGCCGAATCAGGCGGTGGCCGATGATGCGCTGGCCAGTTTGCCGGAAGCTATGGTTTTTTTGGAGGAACTATTTTCCGACGGCCGTAGATTTCTCTGTGGAGATACTGTGTCTGTTGCTGATTGCACCATGCAGGCAGGAATGCAATTTGCCAGGTTTGCAAAATTGAATCTAGAGCTGGGGAAATATCCTAATATTCAATCTTGGGATTTATTCTATCGAGGACGGCAGGAGATTGCTGATATTCTGGTAGTTTAAAATTTTATTATTCTGAGCAATGTCGCAATTTTTCGTTATTGTTTATTATCGGAGTACTCATGGAAAACACACAAGAACCGTTTGAGAAAATCAACGCGGAATTGGCTAAAGACAAGGTCGTTCTGTTTATGAAAGGGGGAAGAACGAATCCCAAGTGCGGTTTCTCAGCCAAGGTGGTAGGAATGCTCGATAGTTTGCTTGAGTATTACCATACTGTCGATGTTTTGGAAGACGCTTCTATAAGGGGCGATATAAAATTGTTTTCTGATTGGCCGACCATTCCCCAACTATACATAGATAAAGAGTTTATTGGAGGCTGTGATTTAGTCGAAAATATCTATAATAGCGGAGAGCTGCATCAACGATTAGGGATCTCCGAATCTGATCCGAAATTACTTCCTCATATACGTCTCAGCGATGAAGCTACCAAAGTAATAAAACAGGCTCTGGTGGAATCGGAAGGTAATGTCGTGCACTTAATTATTGACAAGGATTTTAATCATGATTTTCAGATCGCTCCAAAGGATAAAAGAAAATATATAGTTTTATCTAATGGCATTGAATTTTATCTCGATGATGGTTCACTTGGGAGAGCGTCGGGTTTGGAAATAGATATGGTAGATAGTTCTGAAGGTTATGGTTTCAAAATATCCAATCCTAATGTCCGGGCCAAGTTCCAAGAAATTAATGTCGAAGATTTTAAAGCGGTAATGGACAGCGAAGAAAAATTTTATCTATTCGATGTAAGAACCCTGGAAGAACGGGGAATAGCCAGTATTGAAGGTTCTCTATTTCTCGACGAAGCGGCGATTGACTTAATTAACAAGACGGACCGAGATACCCGTATGATTTTCTTTTGTCATTCAGGGGTTAGAAGCGCAGAAGCGGCGAAGTATTTTTTTGAACAAGGATTCGTCGGAGC
>CAZXQY010000061.1:12141-15689 GCA_964642505.1 uncultured Gammaproteobacteria bacterium
GGTAGGTGGTATAGATGCCTGGTCGGTAAAAGTAGATCCAATGGTTCCCAGATACTAGCGATTGGGTAGTGGGGGCGGATTCTGTCGGGCTACATTAAGGCCTGCCGAATGTCGCCTAATATTTCGGTGAAATAAGAAGTAAATTGTGCGCCGGCTACCCCGTCTATCACGCGATGGTCGTATGATAAAGTAATTGGCAACATGAGTCTGGGTACAAATGTACCGTTGTCCCAAACGGGACTCATCCTCGATGGCGAAACTCCGAGTATTGCTACTTCCGGCACGTTTATTACCGGTGTGAAGCTCGTACCAGATAGGCTACCAAGGTTCGAAATTGTGAAAGTACCTCCTTGAAGCTCCTTGGGAGAAATCTTATTGTCTCTCGCCTTACTGGCTAGTTCTTGAATTTCGCCGGCTATTTCTATTATCCCTTTTTTTTCAACATTTCTAATTACGGGGACGATTAATCCCTTTGAAGTATTCACAGCGATGCCTATATTAATATATTTTTTTTGGGTGAGACTCGCACCATCACGGTTCAATGAAGAATTGAATCTGGGGAATCGATTTAAAGTATTCGCGCAGGCCTTAACTATGAACGCCAATAAAGTTAATTTTATTTTTTTATTGCCTATTTGGTCCAATTTAGATCGTCGAAAGCGCTCGAGCTCGGTGATGTCTGCTTCGTCCATTTGAAAAACGTGGGGAGCAGTTATCCAACTACGGTGTAAATTTTGGCCGGTTAATTTTTGAATTTTATTCAGCTCTATTTGCTCAGTTTCTCCAAACTGGCTATAGTCAATTTCTGGGGTTTCGGCTATTTTAAAAAAATTCTTGTCACCCTCTTCCTTCTTTCTCATTTGGTTCTTCACGTAGTTCTGCACATCTTCGTGTAGAATTCGGGATTTTTTTCCAGAGCCGCGAATTTTCGCAATTTCAACGCCCAATTCTCTAGCGAACTTTCGAACGGATGGGCTGGCATGAACGATTGTGGAGGTATTTTCACTAGTAGATCTAAGCCTATTGTCCGTACTGCCTTCTTTTACTTCACCGTGTTCAAGTTTTTGTGCTGCAGGTGATGTGTCTGGAATCTGATGAGGGCTTGAGGTAGGTTGTTCGTCTCTAACGGTAATTATTGCTATTAGGTCGCCTTCACCGACCTTATCTCCAAGGAGAACGCAGATTTTATTGATTACTCCTTTTTTAGGAGAAGGCAGATCCATTGTTGCTTTATCACTTTCCAAAGTGACGATGGGTTCTTCGATATCAATCGGTTCACTCTCAGACACTAATATATCGATTATGTCTACTTCGTCGAAGTCCCCAATATCGGGTACTCGGACTTCGATCGTGTTTTCGGTTACTTTGCCGGGCAGGTCAGTTCGATTTCCTTCTTCAACATGATGACCGTCCGATTCCGAAGAAGGTGCTTGCTGTCGATCAGCCTCTTCTATTTCAAAGATTTTGTCGCCTTCATTCACTTTATCCCCCACGCTTACAAGCACTTCGTTAATTTTCCCAGTAATCGGGGCGGGGATATCCATAGTGGCTTTGTCGCTCTCCAAGGTCAAAAGTGGGGTTTCTAGTGACACGTGGTCCCCCTTAGAAACTAGTATTTCTATTACGTCCACTTCTTCAAAGTCGCCTATGTCGGGTACAAGTACTTCCATGTCTATAATCTTCTTACGAATATATTGGGTTTATTTTATCTGAGTTAATTTTATACCTATCGATTACATCTAAAACTATCTCTCTGGACAGGATACCGTCATCCGCCAATGCTTTCACAGCAGTTAAGACTATAAAAGATTTATCTACTTCAAAATGGTTTCTTAGTCGCTGTCTGGTGTCTGAGCGTCCGTACCCGTCCGTTCCTAGCACTCGGTAGGTTGACGGAACAAACTCCCTTATTTGATCAGCGTAGGCTTTTATATAGTCGGTAGCGGCTATACAGGGACCTCCATGATTTTCTAGAGTTTTTGTAACGAAGCTTTTCTGCGGAGGACTAGAGGGATTTAGTGTATTCCATCGATTACAATCAAGTCCGTCTTTACGCAGTTCGTTAAAGCTAGTCACACTCCAAACGTTCGAGGGGATGTCATATACTTCTCTAAGGATTTCGCTAGCACCAATCACTTCTCTTAATATTGCTCCACTTCCCATAAGCTGGATTTTTGCATTTTCGTGCTTCTCGAAGAGATACATTCCTTTGATAATATTCTCTTCTTGTCCATCAGGGGAGGGTGGATGAGTATAGTTTTCGTTCATAACTGTGATATAGAAGAAAATATTCTCTTGATGTTCATACATCCGTTTAAGTCCATGGTGGATGATTATTGCCAATTCATATCCAAAGGCTG
The DNA here is from genome assembly GCA_964642505.1 of uncultured Gammaproteobacteria bacterium. GTDB lineage: Bacteria > Pseudomonadota > Gammaproteobacteria > TMED69. The sequence continues at coordinate 14,502 of CAZXQY010000061.1, forward strand.
GGTCGTAGCTCAAGCAATTTGGTATGGTAGCGGCGACTAGGTGGCTATGACCGTCTTGGTGCTGTAATCCTTCTCCAGCCAAAGTCGTTCTACCGGCAGTTCCGCCGAGTAAAAAGCCTCTTGCCTGCATGTCGCCGGCGGCCCAGGCAAGATCTCCCACACGTTGAAAGCCAAACATCGAGTAGAAAATATAAAATGGAATCATTGGTAAATTATGGCTGGAATAAGACGTAGCCGCCGCTATCCAAGAGCACATCGCTCCCGCCTCATTTATTCCTTCTTCTAGAATTTGGCCTTTTATATCTTCTCTGTAGTACATAAGTTCGTCGTGATCGACCGGTTCATATAGTTGGCCCACTGCAGAATAGATACCGAGTTGTCGGAACATACCTTCCATCCCAAACGTTCTGGCTTCGTCTGGCACGATAGGAACTATTCTTGAGCCAATGCTAGTGTCCTTGGTCAGAGCATTTAATAGTCTTACAAATGCCATTGTAGTGGATAATTCCCTCTCTCCAGAACCTTTTAATACGCTATCAAAGATCGATATTTCAGGGATTTTCACCCTTTCAGATGTAGTTCTTCTCTTAGGTAGGAATCCACCCAGCGCTTTTGTTCTTTCTTTCAAATAGACCATTTCGGGACTGTCGTCCGGCGGTCTGTAGAATGGTGCTTCCGCGATGTCAGTATCAGATATTGGTATATTAAATCGATCTCGAAAAGATTTAAGCGCTTCTTCCCCCATCTTTTTCTGTTGATGGGTAATATTCTTACCTTCACCAGCCTCACCCATCCCGTATCCTTTTACTGTTTTGCACAAGATAACGGTTGGTTGACCCTGGTGTTTCACGGCGTTGGCATAGGCGGCATACACCTTATGAGGGTCGTGTCCTCCCCGGTTTAGACGCCAGATGTCCTCATCACTCATGTTGGCGACGAGTGCCTTGAGCTCAGGATCCTTGCCAAAAAAATGTTCTCTTACAAAAGCCCCGTCATTTGCTTTATATGCCTGATATTCTCCGTCAACGGCAGCCTCCATTCTTTCGACAAGTTTCCCATTTTTATCTTTCGCTAAGAGGGGGTCCCAGGCAGAACCCCAGATCACTTTAATCACATTCCAGCCAGCCCCTCTGAAGTCGGACTCCAGTTCTTGAATTATTTTACCGTTCCCCCGTACTGGGCCATCTA
>CAZXQY010000062.1:0-15634 GCA_964642505.1 uncultured Gammaproteobacteria bacterium
AATTTCGTCGTCGTAGATAGCATCTTGAGGTACCATCTTATAGACATGACAGGCAGGATGAATCGTTGTTCGAATATTGCTTGCGTCTATGACCTGGTGTTCTTTGATAGCATTTCTCATTACGTGTACCCATTCCGAATAATGAATTATTTCTTCGGGTATCAGTAGTTTGTCATCAACCAGGCGACCAAGTTTCGCCATGATTGCTTTAACTCGCGATCTTAGTTTGGCTGAATGCAAAAGATACTCGCGTACTTCCTTATAATTTCCAAAGGAAGTTCCGCAGTGAACTAGCGGATAATAGTAACCTTCGGGTAGCCCTTCCGCCCTGGCCGATACGTATGCTTGGTGGAAATTACGTAGAAAAACTGCCGCTAGGCTCTCGAGATTTCCGATTCCAGAACCGTGGTAGTTCCAAGCAGTGCACGAAGTCTGATCGGTTTCATCGAGATAGCGAATATCCATTTTGTTCATTAACCACAAAAGGGACGCGGGGTATCCAGGTATGTTCCCACATTGTCCGCAAGACTTGTGATGCCAAAGTTGTTGAGTAGGAACTCGTTTATCCCAACCGTACAAAGTCTTTACTGTTTGAGGCTCGTGTTGCGATTCGATTCGGTGGACCGCGATTTCTCCTTCTTTTTCGAGTTGCCACATGATGTCTCGGACGTCTTCTACTCGCTCCTTTTGTGTGGACATAGATCGTCTATCTATTTTTTGTTCAACCCAGGCAGTTGCTTTTTTTGTTTCTTCCGAGCTCAGTTTAGTTCCTCCTTCCCATTCGTTTCCGTGCCCAGTGAAGGTTCCATTTGGCTCGTTTGTCTTAGTCATAATTACTCCCTAACTACTCTTATGCCTGGTTAATCCGATCCTTGTTCTTCAAGGAAATCCTCATAATCTTCTCGTTTCTCTTCCATGATATCTGTAATCACATCAAAAAGATTTTCGTCGATCCCTTCGAGTTGATCCAGAACACCTGTCATCTCCCAGATGGTGTATAGCTCGACGGATGTTTTTAAATTCACTTCCCATGCCGTATCCATCGTATTTAAAGTCGGCATTGGGATCGCTTTTCTCAGTAATTGCAGAGGAGCTTCAATTTTACTAATATTCGGTCCCCAATCAGCGAAAGAATCAGCAGTTATCATGTTGGGTGAGAGTTGATTTCCAGTGGTTACTAACTTTAGCATGACCCGACTGAATGGTCTCAGTACATTTTTTGCGGATTCCATTCCGTGTTTGATTGCAGCTTCTCTCATCAACATAATTAGACCGCCAGGTGAATTGTCAAAAGGACATCGAGCTGCGCACGTATAGCACTGGGCGCAGGCCCAAATTTTTTCCTGCATCGCGTCATGAATTCCTTCCAGATTTTCTGTCCAAAGAAGTTGTACTATCTCCCGCGGACTGAAGTCGTAGTAATGGGCGGACGGGCAAGTAGCGGTACAGATTCCGCAATTCAAGCAGCCATTTAGCTCAAAATCATAACGCATATCATTTTGAATATCGTTGAAAATTTCTTGCAAATTTTCTCGGTCCAACGATGTGTCGTCTGATACAGGGTCGCCAGCGGTATTCTGAATGCGAGTTGTGGATAATTCAGGCATTAGACACCCTAATAAGTAAGAACTTTGCAATCTTCATCCATTATCGCTTCAATCAAGTGCGCTCCGCCTACGATCCCTGAACATTCTGGAATTAGATCTTCTTTCTTCATGTCAAACAAGTCTAGGTTAGGCGAACAACAAAAGAACTTAACACCTGCTTCGGATGCGTCTTGTATGAAATCGTAAACAGACTTAGGAGAGCCTTCCTTTACATTTAACGTTTCGGCGACTCCTTTTTTCAAGAGCCGTCCCGAAGTGGCGGTACAAATCACCTCTACGTCGTAGTCCATTGCCGCGGCAACAGTTGCTTGAAAAATGGGCGCGCCGAGCTCCTCGCCATTACGAGGGTCCGTGTTTGCCATTACAACTATAAGTTTTTCAGCCATTTCAGATCATCCTCCCAGCAATTGTCCTCGGTTCAAAGAGCGACGCTAGCATCGTTCCACAATAGGCGGCTTATTTCAAGATAACGCTAGATAAGGACCACATGCTCACCTAGTAAAGAACCAAAGAATCAGATTATATAGCCGTTAGTTTGTTCGGCAATTCCATTTTTATTTGAGTTCCATCCAACCGGTCATTTTAATAAGTCCGGTCATTAGAGCAGGTAAATATAAGTCAAGTTCACCAAGCAGTGTTCGCTTCATATTTAATGTTTGTAATATATTAGGTGAAATTTGGTCGAATTCCATAACTAAATCTTCAGCCATCGCGTATTTAAATCCTAGATGCCCGCTAAAAATAACTGTTTGCGGATTAATTTGTACTAGTGCGGGTTTCTGCGTCAGATTATCAATCGCCAGGATATCGGCTTTTTCAGAGGGGATAAAATAGTCACGCATGAAAACGACATTTAAATACTGCTCTGGAAGGAATCCGTTCATTGCATCTTCTTTCAGCCGAGAGGCATGGGTTATCGAAAAACTTAAAGGACAAGTTTCACTTTTCCCACCGGCGGCGAGGTTTACGATTTGGCCTCCCAAGCCGATGCCTATCAAAGGTATATTATTGTTTAAACAATAATATGCAAGTTCAACTTCTTCTACTAGTGTGGGTAAACTTTGTGAGTCGGTAGAACCCCAGGGAGCTCCTCCTAAAATAATAAGCCCATCAGAAATAGATTTTGGGTTCGGCACTTTTCCTCCTTTGGTAAAAGGACGATGATACTTGAACCGTATGGTTCTTGCCTCCAAGTGATCTTCGAGCAGGCCTAGATATTCTGCCGAAGTGTGCTGCAGTATATCGATAGAGGCTAGATATTCCACTAGGTTACGGCCTCTTTGACCGTGTCTACGAATTCGTCTAGCGGCACGGACATCATTTCTACATTATACCCATCAAAAAATTGTGTCACGCTATCTGTTATTTTTCGTATGGGAACTTGTTTTAAATGGCATTCCAGATCATAGATTGCTCGAGGGGGAGTGATAAAAAAATCGCCGGTAAACATGATATTGCTTATTCTGGGCAAACCATATGTCTCGATTTTCACATAAATCGAAACGGTGCCCCCGTCGGTAGTACGACTAAATTTTGACCATCCATCTTCCGAGGGTGAATGGTCGATGGAGTAAACGAAATCGTCTTGACCAATTTCCTCTATAAAAACTTTAGACGCGTTAGATTTTTCAAAATCAGAAAGGTTGCCTGCTCGATACGAAAAATCTAGAGATTCCGTGATGCCATTCCGAATTTCGGTCTTGATTCTATCTAAGCTCGGAATTTCTTTACCTAATATGTCTTCTAGGCTGGTTACTCTCTCCGCAGAAAGCCGCACGCCATGTCGAATATGTTTTTCTTCCGGATTTCGTAAGACCTTAAACATCTGCTCGGTGTTTAATCCTAGTAACAAGGTTCCTTGATAAAAAAGAACATCTCCGTCAAAGAAACCTCCTGTTCCGCCAATTTTCCGTCCATCAAATTCGATATCGTTACGTCCTCTGAATTTAGCGTCGACACCTATTTTTGAAAGTCCTATCGTTACAGCATTACAGATTACGGAAGCTATTTGCCTAAGTGATTTGTCGGAGAATTTTCGGCGACTACAGATAAGCTCCCATCCCAATTGCTGTTGATCCAAATATAATGCTCCGCCTCCGGTAAGTCTTCGACCTATATCAATATTGTTTTCGATGCAGTAGCGGACGTCTATTTCTTGGGAAAGAGCTTGGTGCCGACCGATGAGAGCGCTCGGAGAAAATTCTAAAAAACGCAAGGTGTCAGGAGTTAAGCCTAAACGTTTAGCTTCGATCAAGGCACAGTCGACGGAAATGTTGTACCGTCCACGGTTTATTCCAGTGTCTACAACTCTTAGATCGGTTTTGTTGGCCAAAGGAACTGTTGCTGCTGGTAAGGGGCTGTTAGCTAAGGTAGTCGAATTTGGGATCTTATTTTACGGATGTCTTTTGCTTTCGGAGCAAATGGATAACTCGCTATATCGCTAGGTGGTGAGTCGCCGTACGGCCTATCGCAGGCAGAAATGTCCTTTGAAAATTTACCAGGACATCCAGACGTTCTAAATGCGGTACCAGCTTTTATGATTTTATCGACCTCATTTTCAGTGATTCCAAAATGGATGAGTTTCCCGGTTTTATCAAAGTCCATTTGATGGACCTTTATTTCCCGATAGTCAATCAAATAACGCGCAAGCTGAATTCTCCTCCATTGATCTCGAGGTGTGGCCGGTAAGTGGTCCATTAGCGAACCCTTCTCAGGGAAGAAGGAAAACATATGACTATGTCCCTCCATGTCAACTATTCTCTGCACTAAGGACAGTAGTTCAAATTCAGTTTCGCCCATCCCGGCAATAATATGAGCGCCAAATCTTTCAGGACCAAAAATTTCTTTTGCAGCGAGCAAAATCTCCCAGTATTTGCCCCATTTGTGAGGAGATTGAACCCCTTTTCCGCGAGTTCTGTCAAAAATTTCGGGGGTAGCAGCATCTAAGGCAACGGTAAAAATATCGGCTCCTAGATCCTTTAAGACCACTAAATCGTTTCTTGTCATGGTCGTGGGATTGGACAAAATTGAGATTGGTATGGCGTCGGGATCTATTTTATCAGTCCAGCACTTCAAGACGTCTACGGTGTCTTCGTCGGACGACGGATGCGTAATCATAGAGATACACATTCTATGGAACGGACTATTCAGAGGATCTGCGGCTACGAGATCCACTATCTCTTTCATCGGAATAGCCGGCCAATCTACTCTTATAAAATTCCGATCTGCATAGTCGCGGTCGGCTTCTCGATGTCGAGCTAAGCCGCAGTAGGCACAGTTAGCTCGACAACCTTCCGGGTAGGTGAGAAGCAGATTCAAACATCTTGTGCAGGAGCATCGGTACATCTTCCCCGTCATTATTCCTAGCGTGATAGCAGCGGCAGTGCTTAGTTGCACGTATTCCGGAGAGCGCATATTCGGCGTTAGAATATTATTGTTTGGGAGATATCGGCCAACAGGAACCTTGTTCTCCAGTTTCACCTTGTGACCATTTCTAAGGTTCTTTGGAGTTGCTTTTGGGGAACGAGGTAGCATAACCAGCGGTTTCTCAATATTTCCAACGGAACTTTCTTGTTGCTTAGCATTGTTTGGATCGAAACAACTCATCTTGATTTACATTTCCTTATATTTGTATAGCTAAGACCAATATTCTGGATAGGCAATCCAAGCGTTTCGAAAGTCCTTAGCTATCGGCGGTTTAGCTTGTAATAGACTCCTTTTTTTTCTCGATGCTCGAGCCAGCGATTTGCCGAACATTTCGTGTAAGTCGTCGTTATATCTTTTCCCCACTGACTTGTCGCCGTCCAGCCAAGCCTTGGCCGCTTCACCGGCTAATTTACCTGACACAAGTGCAGCGTGAATTCCGGCACCCGTAATCGGATTGGTTAGTCCGGCAGCATCACCCGTCAGCAATGCTAAATGATTCTTGTCAGCTTGCCAAGATTTCAAAAGACCCCCAGCCGGAATAATGCCTCCGGTCTTATTAAGGATCTTTCTGGCGACTTTTTTAGCGGAAAAAAGATTATTATGAATTTTAGAGATTAGTGTTTTTAGCTCTCCACGATCGCAAGGGAGCACGCCGACTCCAATGTGAGCGACATTGTTTTTCGGAAAGAACCACGAATACCCACCTAATGTTGAGGAAGAAAGGAAAACGTCCGTGCTGGGGTAGTTTCTTAAAAGTGGTACGGTTATTTGTTGGGCGTATATCAGTTCTTTATTCTCTTGGCCCATTGTTCGTCCGACCAAAGATCGCGGTCCATCAGCCCCAATTATAACCGGCGCACTAATCTTCTCTTTAGTGGCCAGCTCGATGAATGTTTTGGACACCTTGGCTATTGGGCAGCCCAGACGGCAATCGACGCCTGCATTTATAGCCGAGTCTACCAAAGCCTTATCTAAGGAACCTCTATCGACGATGTGTCCTGGGAAAGGATTTGTCTTCGTGATTGATCCTCCTTCTATGCTAGTCCGCATTTCCTGGATTGATTGAACGATGTGCTCATTCAAATTAGGAATATCTTGGCTAATAAGGGCGGGTACAAGCTCAGCGCACTGTACTGGGGAACCTGGTTCAGACCTTCTGTCAACAGCCAAAACGTTATACTTATCCGAAGTTGCAGCCAAAGCCGCGCTTGCACCTGCTGGGCCTAGACCGACTACAATCACATCAAAATTAACGGTGGTCATTAAATACTTTTTTGATCGGAATGGCCAATTTTTAGGGAACAGCAAGAGTGTTCTTGATGGTAGGTTCTGCCGATATTTTGTGCCAATGTCACCGCGCCATCTGCCGGAAAAGCTATGCCGTCTAACCCTGCCATAACGGCGTAGGCATCAACGATGCGTTTATGAATGCCCGGTGGACGGGCGCAACCAAGGAAAACATTCTTCGATGGTAGTCTCTCTCGAGTGCGAAGAAAAAAATCGCCGATGAAATTCGGATCTGGTATTTCAAATGTGCCAGGCGCCGCGTAGAAAGGCATTACGACGACCAGTACTAAAGCTTCTATGTCGTGGCGGGTGACTATATCTAACGCATTCGTTTCTCCCAATATTCGCCCATAATGAAGGCCGATAACGATATGTGGTACAACTTCTAAATTAGTTTGGCACAATACGGAAAGCGAGGCTTCAAAATCTTCGACGGGTCGATTGAGGTGATAAACGTCTCTGATTGTTTCATCGGAGCCAATTATATCTAACATGGCAGTAGTGACGCCGGAGTTCGCCAATGAGGTTGCCTGCTCCTTATCGATTAAAGCGGTATGGACAGCTATTTCTAAATGAGGGAAATCTCTGGCTAATTTTTCTATGGTTGGGTAAAAACGTTCGTATTTAATTTCATTTTTTTTGTTCGACCCGCTGGATAGAAGAAAGCCTCGAAGATTTTGTTCAGCGACGAGTTTTCGAACTTTTGAGTCTAGTTCGCTTGGAGAAAAAGCCGGGATCATGGGTTTTAAAATCTTGGCTTGACAGTGATCGCAATTCAAAGCGCAGGCGCCGCCAGTCACAGAAAAAGCCGGGAAAACCCCTTTCGAGCAACCGCGCAACTCTGAAGAACTGAAGCCCTTGAAAGAGGGTGTCGAGAACCTTATATCTCGGTATGTAACCCGTTCGGAATAGGTCTCCATTTCTAGCAATAGATTTGTATCGAAGGATACGTCTTCGAAGGCTTCGATACTTTCTAATTTCCCCTTCCAGTTCATTTGTTATCGGAAAGCTAAGGCGGAACCTGATCGCTCATTTGGAAATTTTTTAGTTTGGCGACATAGCGTCGGAGCTACTCTACAATTCATTTTGCCGTTTCTCTAGTTGCTTGGAGAAAGCGAGAAGAAATTCTAAACTGCGGCGAGAATCCGGTTTTGAAAGCAAGTTAATGGTCGAAAATAAACCGCCAGAGGTATTTCGGTTCTCGTATTCGTTGGCAGCGATTCGTAAAGATTCTTTGGTATCTTCGACGAGCTTGAGTGTTCCTTCATTCGCAAGAGTATCGGTCGCTTTCTCCAATGCATCGAACATTCTTTCGATGATATTATCTGTTACGGCCGATTTCATAGCGTGAATCACCGAAATTGTTTCAAAGAGAGTATCCATTGCGCCGCTCTTGTGCAATTCAGTGATTTTTTCGATCAACTCGATAAAAGCGTCCCGAGTTTCGGCTTCGTTCAATCGATCTAAAAATTCTAGGCCTCCACTCGCAGTATCGACTAATCGCTCGACCATTTTGTCAGTGAGAGCTTCTCGGGCAGCGGTACTAAGGCTTACTATTTCTTTTATACTTTCTTCGTCTTTAAGGTCGTCGCTCATCGTTCTTAAACTACCCTTCTTAAAGAAGGCCTCTCGCAGAAAGCCAGTATAGTCGGTTATATCCCAGCTTTGCCCAGTGAATCATTTGGGTAGGCTTTTCGACTTTGGGGGGATTGTCGTAATTGAACCATATGTAGGTTCCTTTCTTAAATCCTGTCTCGATGAAACAAAATACCTTCCCGTCATAGTCTTTAGTCCATCGTTTCTCTGTCAGAAGCGAAGTGAGATTTTCTATGGTCGCATCAGCTTCAAAATGTGCTGTCGAGCCAGCCTTTGAGATTGGTAGGTTCGTAGTGTCTCCAACAACAAATACGTTATTTGAACCTTCTCGAAGTAGCGTATTACGTTCGGTTGGTATCCATCCTCCAGCACCTAGTTCCGAGTCCTCGATCACCTGAGAGCCGCTATGAGGAGGGATGGTGATGAGAAGGTCATAGGGAAGGGAGGTGCCTTCTTCCGTCTCGATAGTTTTTGCCTCAGAATTGACTTCCTTAGCGTTAAAAAAGGATTCGTATCTAATTCCAAATTTTTCGAATTCCGGCTGCAACCAGGTTGCTACAGGCTCTAGACCGTGGAGACGGCCAATGGGGTATGTATATGTAATTTCCGATTTTTCTAGCAGGCTGCGTTCTTTCAAAAAGTCGTAGACCATGAAAGAAACTTCAATAGGGGCGACTGGGCACTTATGTGGCGCATTGACGTTGATCACTATGCGGCCACCCTCGAAGTTCGCTAACGTTTCTCGGAGTTTCTTGGCCCCTGGAAGATCGTAAAACCAATGTGCTCCTTCCTCCATTCCAGGTATCAAGTCAGGTCTTATCCTTGATCCTGTAGCGATGACCAGATAGTCATATTCGTACGACCTGCCAGATTCAGTGGTAACTGAATTGTCGTTCACCTCAATTTTCACTGCAGGATCGACTTGGAACAGTACTCTTCTGTCTAGAACTTTTGTTTGATCCCTAAAAAGCTCGCGTTCTCGGAATCGGCCAAAAGGTAAATACAGGAGGCCCGGCTGGTACATATGTTTGTCCGTAGTACCGAGCATGGATATGCTAATTTCGTTCTGATTCAAATCAGAACTAAGGTTTCTGCATAGGCCGTTAGCAACTATCGTTCCAGCTATTCCGCCCCCGATAATTAGAACTTTCTTAGTCATGCGATCTCTCCAAGCAAAACTATCTTGCCTTCCGTACTACAATACTAGAATATTTTTCCAACTCGGTCACTTTCTCTAAGTTATGTCCGGCCTTATCAACCCATACCGGAATATCGGTTAGAGATCCTTTGTCCGAGGAAAGAACCTCTATTTCGTCCCCTAATTCGATTAGTTTCAACCCGGCGATTAATTCCATTAGAGGGCCGGGGCAGTAGGCGCCTCGCGCGTCAATTTTGGTTCTTTCCGTCACCAGGCTTTATCCTTTACTTAAAAGACCACTAGCTGGGCTTCTTCTGAATCGGATAAAAACTTCGTTAGCCCCATCACATCGTCGATAACCTCTGGCACCATTTCGGAAATATCAAATTCCGTGACGTCTAGAGCCATGGAGCAAATATAAATAGAGAGTTCGCCCAACTCCTTTCCCTGCCGTAGCAATTCGATTGCATCGGGAACATTTTTCTCTAGCATTAATTTTGAAAATTGTTTCCCAGTATAACGAGCTCGATTTACAGGACGCTCAAGGAAAGAGTAGACGGCGTTCATGCTAACAAAAATAGAGGCCTTTCTGTCGGATACCGCCGCTATGGAAGCCATCATTGCAGCCATTTGAATCTTTTCGTGCTCCCCAGAGCAGAGCAAAATCGCGAGAGGTTTAGTCATTGTTCTTCCCTGTCGATTGATCCAATGCCTTTTTGTTGATTAATTATGGTCAAAAGCACAGTAGAACAACTTGCGGGTTAAATCAAATCGAGTGTACCGCGCGATATTTTATTTAAATAAATGCGGCTGGATTGATCAAGGTTAAACTGCTTACTTCAGGCGCTTAATGAGAAAACGATAAATACCTTCGGATTCGTCGTATTCTATTAACTCGTGACCTGTCGCTTTACAAAACGCTATAAAATCTTTTTCAGCGCCTGGATCTGTAGCTAGAATCTCTAAAAGTCCGTTTATAGGTACTTCCCGTAAAGTTTTCTTGGCTTTTAGGATAGGAAGAGGACAATTTAAACCTTTTGTATCTAGGGTTATGTCAACCAATATCATACCTCCCATTTTCAGTCTTGCTTAAGATCTTTGATTATTCTAATTAAATAAAGCGGCCTCGTCACGACGAAAATATCTTTAAAATTATCAAAGACTATACTTTACAAAAAGCAATAAGGATTTTGATGATTGTTTCAGTATCTTACTTTATAGAACTAGATCAGTTGCTGAAAAAAGAAATTTCGGCTCCTTGTTGCTTGTTAGTGTGAATTGGGACGGTTGTACACAATTGGTTATGGGTATATCTTAATCCTCAGAGTTCAGAAAACATTTGATAGTGGGGGTAACTTATGGCGGACGATTATTATTCTGAGAAAAATTTAGGACCTCATGAATATTTCGAGCTCGGTGATTTTGCGTTGACGAACGGGGCTACTTTGGAAAATGCTAAGCTGGCTTATCGAACCGCCGGGATGTTGAGTGAAAAAAAAGACAACGTTGTTTTGTTTCCGCACATGTGGTCGGGTACCTCCAAATCTATGGAAATTTTTGTTGGGGAAGACCGACCCCTAGATCCCTCGAAGTATTTCATTATTTTCCCGGGACAGTTTGGGAACGGATTCTCTTCTTCGCCAAGCAATACCTCATCACCCCAGAATATGAGTGCTTTCCCAGAAATTACGATCGCTGATGACGTTATTGCGCAACATAGGCTGTTAACAGAGGTTTATGGTATTTCCGAATTAGAATTGGTGCTTGGCTGGTCAATGGGTGCCGAGCAGACTTATGAGTGGGCTGTGCGATTTCCAAACATGGTGAAAAGAGCACTCCCTTTTGCTGGGACCGCCAAGACAACGCCACATTGTAAGCTTTTCGTTTCTGCTCACGTGGGTGCCCTAAAGTCGGATCCGGAGTGGAAAGAAGGATTTTATAACAAGCCATCAGAAGTAAGTGTAGGCCTTAAACGACACGCTTTAATTTGGTCCGTTATGGGATTGTGCTCAGAATTTTATAAACGAGAAATTTGGAATACTATGGGTTTTAAAAGTCTCGAAGAGTTTTTGGTGGGATTTTGGGAAGCTTATTTTGCTCCAATGGATCCTAATAACTTAATCTCGATGGCTTTAAAGTGGCGCCAGGGCGACGTCAGTTTGAATACGGAAGGGGATCTAGGTAAGGCGTTAGGCCAGATAAAGGCTAAGACGATGGTCGTTGCTTTTGGGAACGACATGTTTTTTCCGCCACAAGATTGCGCTGCAGAAGCCGAATTGATTCCTGGCAGCGAATACAGAGTTATCGAGTCTTTGTGGGCTCATTTCGCGATGTTTTGCTTTGATGATAAGGATAAGGCTGCCATCGATGCCTGTATAAGTGAGATCCTTTCTCAATAAGATAATTCCATCACGCTATAATATTATATTAACTCCATATAAATTGTTGCTTGAGATATGACGTTGGAGTAGCTTAATGTCTATTAGATAGAAAACAGATACCTTAGTGATGTAAAGGGGGCAGTATGTTGCGAGTCGGTATTTCTCTGATCGGGATTGTTTTCTGTATGATGCTTAAGGCGGACGAAACGTGTATGTCGCCGTACATGCCTAAAATCGCAGGACAGGAAGATTTTGTTTACGTTTGGACCCTGGGCATGGAAGGTCTAGGGGACGAACAAGACAAGTTAGTGACAATCGATGTAAATCCGAAGTCAGAGGATTACGGAAGGATTGTGTCGTCGGTATCGGTTGGAGGCAGAAATGAGGCTCATCACTCCGGGCTCACAGATGATAGACGACATTTATGGGCGGCGAGCTTAGATACCAACAAGATTTTCATATTTGATGTGGCTTCTGATCCTCAGCAGCCTAGATTAGCTAAAACCATAACGAATTTTGTTAAGGAAAGTGGAGGTGTGGTCGGTCCTCACACGACTTATGCTTTGCCCGGCCGCATGTTGGTAACAGGATTATCTAATCATGAAGATCATGGCGGTGTGACAGGAATGGTGGAATACACAAATGAGGGTGATTATATCGCCACTTATTGGATGCCCAAAGAAGGCGCTCTAAATGGTGCTGAAAAAAGCGGGCAGTTTGCCGATGGCTTTGGTTATGACGTGCGGGCCTTGCCGAGACGAAATGTCTTGATAACATCGTCTTTTACCGGATGGTCAAACTATATGATGGATCTTGGGAAACTGATGGCTGATCCGGAAGCTATGAAACAGTTTGGCAATACGGTGGTGGTATGGAATTTACATACCCGAAAACCACAGAAAATTTTGGACGTGCCTGGTGCTCCTCTAGAGATCCGTTGTGCTTGGAAAGCACAGAACAATTATTGCTTTACAACTACTGCTCTAACGTCAAAGATCTGGTTGATAATCGAAGAGGAAGGCGTTTGGACCGCCAAGGCGGTTGCAGATATAGGAGATGCACGGCACATACCTCTACCTGTCGATATTTCGATTTCGGCTGATGATAACTTACTTTGGGTAAATACGTTTAACGATGGAGAAACGCGACTTTTCGATATTTCTAATCCCCATAGTCCAAAACAAATTTATTCAAAAAAAATAGGTGACCAAGTTAATATGCTATCCCAGAGTTGGGATGGCAAAAGGATATACTATACGTCTTCGTTATTGGCTAATTGGGATAAGAAGGCGGGCGAACCGGGTAATCTGCAATATTTTAAGGCGTACGACTGGGAAAATGGCCAACTGCAGGAGAAGTTTTCCATAGATTTTATTGAAGAAAAGTTCGGCTCTCCCCACCAAATGCGGTTTGGGTCACACGCACTTTACGGGCAGATTCCACGCATTTACCAACACTCGGATGTAGCCCTACGTTAAGATCACATAGTCTCGCTGGGTGAGTATCATAAGGTTAATTTCGTGTTTTCTGTTTGTCTGGGGTAGCTTTTTTTTAGCTGGGCTCAGCTTCGCCCATAGCAGCGGGCTCAGTGGAACAGTACTTGCTCCCGGTTACGGCGAACTTGAATATTCCGCGCCAGAAGTTGGCACTTATAAACTACCTGTCATAGAGAATGCCGCTGATGCGAAATTTGTAGATTCTGAAAACAGGCAGGGTAGTCTTTCTCAAGTCTACAATGGCAAAATCACAATTTTAACCTTTATCTATACTGGTTGCGATGACGCTAATGGGTGCCCCCTTGCAACTTTTGTCATGAGCCAACTAGCGCAGAGGATGGAAAAAGATCCGCTTGTTCGAAAACATTTACAGCTGGTGAGTTTTAGTTTTGATTTGCTACGGGACACGCCAGAAGTTTTAAAAAATTATGCCAAGCCTTTCCGGACTAAGCGAATTCCTTGGAATTTCGTGGTTTCACCTGATAGAAAAGCTCTGATTGAAACGCTATCACATTACGATCAATCGGTTCAAGAAATGGGGGGACACCAATACGCTCATTTGCTACGCGTCTTTCTGATAGATAAAAGACGCCGAATTCGTAATATTTATAGCACTGCGTTTCTGCACGCTGACACAGTAATAAATGATGTAAAAACTATTTTGGCAGAAGAAGTGTCTAATGAAAGATCGCTTGAAATAGAAAGAATTAAAACGCTGCCATTCAACGGAATTAGAAAACAAAATTTCTCTGATGCAAGTCTTGGATTGCCTCGGAGAAGTATAGATCAGAAAGAGAGCCCGCTGGCAGATCTGGGAGGGGAACTTTTTTTCGACCGACGATTATCAATAAACAATACTATCTCTTGCGCTATGTGTCATATACCCGCACAAGGTTTCACATCAAATGAATTGGGGACGTCTGTAGGGTTTGAAGGAAGGACAGTGAGGCGGAATGCGCCGACCCTACTGAATGTGGGCTACCTTCAAAAATTGTTTCACGATAGTAGGGAGAATAGTCTTGAGCAACAGGTATGGTCTCCTCTACTTGCGGCCAATGAGATGGCTAATCCGTCTATAGGCTTCGTTGTATCTAAGTTGAAAGAGTTGCCAGGATATCGGGAAAAATTCGAAAAGATTTTTGTTCAAGGCGTTACAATGAATACGATAGGGTTGGCTCTATCTGCCTATGAAAGAAGACTTATTGCCGGTGGTAGTGACTTCGATTATTACTATTTTCTCGGAGAAAAGGAGGCGTTAAATTTATCTGCGCAACGGGGATTATCTCTGTTTAAGGGCAAGGCTAAATGTGTCCTTTGTCATACTATAGATGGTGATTATGCGTTGTTCTCGGATGAAGCCGAGCATAATACCGGTATTGGTTATAACGCGTCGATGTTCCCTAAGAAATCCAATAGAACGATAACCATCGGTTCTGATTATATTTTAGAATTTGATCTGTCTTCCGTACATGCGTCCACAGAAAGAATGTCTAACGATTTGGGTAGATACGAGATTACACTAGACCCCGATGATAGATGGCGATACAGAACGCCTAGTCTGAGGAATGTGGCCCTCACAGCACCTTACATGCACGATGGTTCTATCCAGAGTTTGGAGGAAGTGATTGATTTTTACGAGGTAGGCGGGGTGCCGAATCCACTAATTGATTCTTTGTTGCAGCCTCTTGAATTGACCGATGGAGAGAAAGAGGATTTGTTAGCTTTTTTGCGAAGTTTGACTAGCCGATTTGTTGAAAATGTAATTGCTAAGTCCAGGACTATACCAGTGGGGAACCCTGACGATAGATGATTGTTAGTTGTAGGGACGGCGCAAGTGGTCTTTCCGGTGAATGGCCGGTGGCCAGATATTTAATTGCCAAGGATATTCCGCTGTTTCTATAGGCAAATTTTTATTTCAATTCTATTCTTCGGGAAAGTAACAATGGGTTCGCCTATTTTCTAATCGAATGGAATTTTTAGAATTTTCAAAAGAGAATTCTGGTCCTTGAATTGGTCGAAGTCTTCTAAACCAATTTGCATGCTTTCATGTGGTTCAGGAGTTTTATTTTTGTAGGACTTAAAAATATAGTCCCACCAAGACAAGTTGAAACCAAAATTGGCCATAAAAAATTCGTGTCGGCTTGAATGATGAATTCGGTGCATATCAGGGGTAACGATAATTAATCTGAGAAATCGATCGACGGTTTGATGGATGAAAATATTACCGTGATTGAACATCGAGCTGGCGTTTAGAGCGATTTCAAAAATAACTACAGCAACCAAAGGTGGTCCCATTATCAATATAGCTATTCCCTTTATAACAATGGATAAGAAAATTTCCAGAGGATGAAAACGGATCCCTGTAGAAACGTCAAATTCCAAATCGGTATGATGAACTCTGTGGATCTTCCATAGCATGGGCGTTCGGTGGAAACATCTATGCTGAACGTATATAACCAGATCCATCAGAACAAAAAATATCAAACCTTCGAAAAAGGACGATAAATGAAGAAGAGGTAGAAAACCTAATTGAAAATTTTGTGCGCTAAAGGCTACAGAAACCGCTGAAAATGGTATTAGAAACCGTAACAATAGGGTGTTCAAAAAGGCTAAGCTTAAATTATTTTTCCATCTGTTCGGCTTGTTGTTTACGTTAGTCCTTCGAGGTAGCAATAGTTCCCAGGCGGCGATGATTGAAAAAAT
>CAZXQY010000063.1:0-15547 GCA_964642505.1 uncultured Gammaproteobacteria bacterium
GGACGATCGCTGCATTTCTCCGTCTGACTTCGGTTTCCATAACATGTTGTTGAAGACTTCTGGAGACATATGCTTCGTCGATTTCGAGTATGCTGGTTGGGACGATCCGGCAAAGATGGTGGGGGATTTCTTTCTGCATCCGGCGATTCCTGTGTCGCTGGAATATTTCGATGACTTCGTCTTGGAGGCTTTGGGCTACTCCGCGAACGTTGAGGGGTTGATAAACCGCTCACGAATCCTCTTGCCCTTGTGCTGGATCAAGTGGTGCTGTCTGCAGCTGAACGACTTCCTGCCAGAGGTCGCCGAGAGGCATCAGTTTGCCAATCCTGATTTGAATGCTAAATACCGGAAGGAAGTACAGTTGGAGAGAACTCAAGAGTACTTCAAGGATCTACGCAGAGGCAGCACCATTTTAGAATAACGAGAGGGCGTTCTTGCATACCTTCAGAGAGAAAAGGGGTGGGCAGAGCAGACCCCGTAGAAGGCCCGCTGGGAACTTAGATGCGTATGGATGGTCTGATGTGGCACTAAAGCCAGACGTCACGTGAGGTGTCCTGGAATCCGAGTTCGAGGGCCCGTTCTAGCCCCCTAACCACAGATATAGTCTATGTATCGTCTAGTTAATTGGGTGTTCGATCTCATCAACACGATCAGCCCTGTTATCATTCAAACTCCTCAGCCGCGGAGCTTCGGAAACGGTGCCGAGGAGATATTTTACGGATTGATCCGGGCGAGAAGGGAAAAGAAAAAGGTTTTATTTCTCTATCCGAGACTAAGGTTGTTTGGACGGGGTTTTACGATCACCAACGAGGAGTTATACCGCCTGCGCTCGGAATATTCTCTTTCGAACCAGGGGTTTGTTGGCCTGATAGGTGGATATTTCCTCTCTGTCTATCTGCTCTTCCTGTATCTCCTGCACCTCCTACGGTCTTCGCGCCGGATACGGAGATTCCTTCGGATCGCTTTCCCCTCGACACCCATTGAAGCGACCCTAGACTCGGGCTACCTGGCTCCGCAGATCGGTAAGCAGTCGCTTTGGAAGCCTACAGGGGGAAACTCCTTTTCCTGGAAGGTATGGGGTGATCAGAACTGGCAGCAGCAGTACTATGACTATGCTCCGCCCCGCTTGAGTTTACGCAAGCGCCAGGACGCGGAGAGAACTAGGGTTCGCATGGGGATTCCCCTGGACGATTGGTTTGTTTGCCTTCATGTGAGTGAGAATGATCCTCCTATGGCTCGTAACGCTTCGATTCTCAACTACCTTGAGGCCATAGAGGCGATCACGGCTGCCGGAGGATGGGTGGTACGTCTTTCGGGACCGAGTACGACTGCACTGCCGAGGATGGAACGAGTCATTGACTACCGTCATTCCTCCTCCAGATCAGAGCTGATGGATTTATACTGGATTGAGCAGTGTCGATTTTTTATCGGACTGGTTTCAGGGCCGAACGTGGTGGCCACTCTTTTTAAGAAACCAATGGTTCTCGTCAATTTGAATGAATGGTTGCTGAGTTTTCCCCTGAAGAAGGGAGACTTGGGCCTTATGAGACATGTTTTTTCTCGGTCGCGAAACCGCTTTCTGTCCGTATCAGAAATCTTGGGAGAGCCTTTCACAGTTCAAACCTATGATCATCCTGGCGATGACTATGTTGTGATCGAGAATACCGCGGAGGAAATCCGACAAGTCGTCGAGGAGTTTTTGGCACAGCCGGACCTATTCGAATACTCGAGTCTTCAAGTCGAATTCAACTCTGCGAGACAAGGGCAAATACGAGAATGGATCGATCAGGGAGAGCCTCGAAGTTGGAGCGGTGTTCCGGACAGAGACATCCCTTTTCAACAATACCGGTTCGCGGCCCTTATGGATGTGGAAGGGACCCTCGGACGCAAGTACTTGGAGCAAAATTGGTCGAGGGATGGCCTCGAAGAGTCGTCACAGCTAGTTGGATCGTCCTCTTCCTAGGTGGCCCCATCTTATACTCGCCCAGCATAATTCTTGACCAAGAGCGTTGAGGATACCTTGAGTTAGTTCGATGTAGCGTTAGGCTGCACTGTTGCGGACGATGCTGTCTAAGACAACGCTCAGCGTGAGAGCTCCCAAGAGATGGAAATGAAATAAGGGAAGGCACTCTGGACTGACTGAAATGGGGGTACTCTGGTGCATAATTGCGAAGATTGCTTTTGATGCCTGAGTTTCACACTTATTTGAGCAAAGTCTCGATGTGCTTGAGTAGCGCCACACGCTCTATAGGTGCGCGATTTCCGACGATTTTAACAGCTTGGGCGCCCACGGCGTTTCCTACTAGGCCGGCTACCTCTACCGGTGCTCCCTCAGCGAGGGACATTGAGGCAACGGACAAGAATGCGTCGCCGGCACCAACTCTGTCTACCACCTGATCTGCCAGTGCCGGGATCTCGAAGTAGCCCTCTTCCTCGCCATAGCACACGCATCCATACTTACCTCGTGTGACGATAACGCGACCACAATGAAGCCGATCTGAAATATCTAGGACGATGTCTTGGAGGTCTTTCCCTCTGTCTCTCGCCTCAAGTCGGGCCTCGTTTTCAGCGATGCAGACAAGATCTGCTCTCGGATATTTCGAGATCGTGTGGTAACCGAGGTTCCCAGCATTTGATTGTGTGTTTACAGTCAAAAAGAGTGCTTTGTCACACAGGATCTTGATCGCCTCATTAGTCAACATGCCATGCCCGTAATCAACCACGATGACGACATCATACTTGGGGACCTGCTCGGCCAGGGCAACGCACAAGACTTCATTGTCTGCCTCATGCATGGCGTGATCGTTCATTTCATAAACTTCGAGAAGCTTCGTGAAGAAGTATTTTTCGATGAACCGCCGCTTTACGATTGTCGGAGAATCGCGTTGAAATAGAAGCGTCTCTTCGATATTGCTATTCAGCTTGTCTCGAATGAAGTCTTCATAGGAATTCTCACTTCCGAGAAGTGTGACCAAGCCGACGCGGTCACAGAATGTTGCCAAATGGTTACTGACAGCCAGTA
Source organism: uncultured Gammaproteobacteria bacterium (assembly GCA_964642505.1). Lineage (GTDB taxonomy): Bacteria > Pseudomonadota > Gammaproteobacteria > TMED69. Next base: position 3,023 of record CAZXQY010000063.1, read on the forward strand.
CGCCCCCGGCGAAGGTTTCGCCTGACAGTCGTCTGATTGCCAGCATCGGTTCCTTCGAAGACTTACCAATGGCCTCACAATACTGGTAGTCATCGATGATGGTCTCACCAACCACTAATACGCTTAGAGACCCCGCACTTTCTACGTGTCCAAGTACATTTTCGGACGAGTATTTGGTGGTGAAGTCGGCCAAGTATGCCCTTGTCTCCTCAGGTAATACCGGTTGATGTTGGTTGATCAAATGAGACGAACTGAAAGTGATGTCGTCTGTGAATGTGATCTCACCTCCGACCGACTTCACTGTTGCCTCTTCTAGCGCGATGCCTCCCGTAACGTCCTCAGTCTTGTCTCGGTAGTCAGCGCCCTTCACGTAAAAATCGGGCTTGATAAGTTGGATTGTCTCAACGGCCGTCGGCCACTCATTGATAGCTACGTAGTCGACACAAGCGAGAGCACCGATCGCTTCCACACGCAGATCCTGGGGAAAAGCAGGGCGATTTGGGCCTTTGTTGACGTACTGGTCTGGTGTTACAGTCACAACTAGGATGTCGGCTAGAGCCCGTGCAGCCTCGAAGTGTCGAATATGGCCCATATGAAGTAGGTCGAAGCACCCGTGGCACATAGCCACTGTTTTGTTGATGGCCTTGGCCTCGAGAACAAACTCCGCGAGTTGTTCCAGATTCAGAACCTTTTCTCGGGATAACATCAATTTGTAAGATTAAGAGGTATCACTATTTGTGTAATCATCGGGGTTGTGTTCTTCGGTAATTTTGCGAAGAAGGTGAGCTATACCATGCTCAGGGTGATGATGCTAAATATATCACAAATGTTAATACTCTCGGTTTTCTATGTGTAGAGGTCGAGACTGGATTCTTGTTACAACTCACCTGGTCAGAGAGGCTTTTGAGGATGTCTCAATTCTCGAACACGTAGTACACCGTAGTCCATGAATCTTAAGTACTGACTGAGAGTTCTTCACATTCGACCTACTTTATACTCCTGGGGGCCCATGGAAAGAATTCCCTTCTTCCGATATCCACATGTGTTTGCTGCTGAGCGTGAGAAGCTAATCGAGGCGTTTCTCGATATTGGGGAACGCGGTTCGTTCATTCTCCAGGATGAGGTAAAACACTTCGAGGACCGTCTTGCAGAGTATTGTGGAGTAGGTCACGCTATTGGGGTCGGTAACGCGACGGACGGACTTGAGATGGTTATCTCAGCAATAGGTATTGGTGCTGGAGACGAGGTCATTCTCCCATCCCATACCTTTGTTGCCAGTGCGGGAGCAGTCGTAGCCAATGGAGCGAAGCCCGTTTTTGCGGAGGTAGGAGCGGATCATCTTATGCAGTTGGAGGATGTGGCACGACGTGTGACCCGTCACACGCGCGCTCTAATGCCTACTCAGCTTAATGGTCGAACTGCTGCCATGGATGAATACAAAGCTTTCGCTGACGAATCGGATCTGATCTTACTCGAGGACAGTGCCCAAGGCCTAGGATCCAAATTCAAAGGGCAGATGGCCGGAACGTTCGGAATTGCTGGCGTATACAGTTTCTACCCAGCCAAGACTCTAGGTGCACTCGGCGACGCTGGTGCCATCGTAACCAATGACGATGATCTTGCTGCCATGGTTCGGGAGCGACGAGACCACGGCCGGACTGGTGCTGGTGGGATTGTGAACAATTGGGGCCGTAACTCACGCCTGGACAACCTCCAAGCCGCGTTCCTTCTTGTAAAGCTGGCATCATTCCCTTCGGAGATCGAACGGCGGCGAGAGATCGCCGCACGTTACAATACCAATCTTGTTGATTTGCCTGGTGTTGTACTTCCTCCGGCTCCTGATGCTGACCGGGAGCACTATGATGTGTTCCAGAACTATGAGCTGGAGGTTGATGATCGAGATGGGTTGCGAGCCTATCTAACTGAATCAGGAATCGGAACCATCTTGCAGTGGGGTGGTCGTGCGGTTCACGAATTCGAAGGCCTGGATGTGAACGTCGAGTTGCCTCGTACAGAAGCGGTCTTGCGCCGGTCGCTCCTTCTCCCGATGAATACATCTCTATCTGATATTGAAGTGGATAGGGTCTGCGAGGTCGTACGGGAATACCAGCTAGGTTGCGCGGAAGTTACAGTTTGAAACGGCTGATGGATTTGGCCGTGGCTGCTTTGGGGCTTGTGGTACTAGCCCCAGTTATTCTGGTTCTGGCTCTGGTTATTAAGCTGGAATCCTCGGGCCCAGTGTTCTATCGGGGTGAGAGAGTTGGTCTTGGGGGTGGGACCTTTTTTATCCTCAAGTTCCGTACGATGATAGAGAGCGCGGAAAAGAGAGGGGGGTCCTCAACACCTAAGGATGATCCACGCGTGACGAGTGTTGGGCATTTCTTGAGAAAATGGAAGCTCGATGAAGTGCCACAACTCATCAATGTTTTGCGCGGAGAGATGAGCCTTGTAGGCCCGCGCCCTCAGGTTCGTTGGGCTGTGGATCTTTACACTCCCAAAGAACGCCGCCTCCTGTCAGTTCGTCCAGGTATGACTGACTGGGCCTCGATCCGCTTTCGAAACGAAGCTGTGATTTTGCTTGTGAGCGATTATCCGGACAGTCAATATCTCGAGAAAATTGCCCCAGAGAAGATCCGCTTGGGGCTCTGGTATGTGGACAATCAGTCCATTCTAGAAGACTTACGTATCATCTTCGCTACTCTTCGTTGCGTGATAGTCGGATGACCAACATTACCCGGAGGATATAGCATCTGATCCATACTGCAGCTGTAGGTGACCAGAGGTATGACCTTGTTACCGAGACTACTGGTACTCCTATGTCTTCAGAGGGCCTGAGCATGATCTACAACCGCTACCGCTATGCTGCTGATCTTTCCCAAGGAGCGCGTGTCCTTGAGGTAGGCTGTGGTTCTGCTCAAGGGTTTGGTCTCATCGGCCGGGCCGCTTCTTTTCTTGCTGGTGGCGATCTTAGTCCGGAACTCCTATTGGCAGCGCAAGAGCACTACGGAGGCCGTTACCCTTTTTTGAAACTTCGTGCTGAGGCTCTTCCATTTACAGACGGCAGTTTCGACTTGATTCTGATGTTTGAGGCATCCTACTACCTTTCTAGTGTAGAGGACGCTCTAGACGAGTTTTCCCGCGTTCTGGGTCCTCAGGGCACCATCCTTGTTGTCAACGCGAATCCGGAACGTCCGGATTTTATTCCCAGCCCCTATAGCTATCACTATCACACCGTCGACGAATTGTCAGCTCTCCTTAAGCTCCGCGGTTTTTCAGTGACGGCGGAGGGTGCGTTTCCTCTTGATTCAACAGGGCCGCTGGCAAGTGCTAAAATCAAGGTCAGGCAGATACTGACACGTCTAGGGTTGGCCCCACGGACCCTTAGGGCTCGCGCCTTCTTAAAAAGGCTTGTGAGCGGCCCTCTCCAGGTTCTGCCAAGCGAGATCCCAAAGGGCTATGCAGAAACAGTAGACCGGCGCATTCACTCTGGAGGTCCATTACCAGGATTCAAGGTGTTCTATCTAACTGCTATCCGAGCTGGACCCAAAGAAAAGTGACGCCGCTTCGCTAGAATCCAACTGGTAAGGGCAGGGCAGGATAGCGGTTGTGGTCTGTACCCTTCAATGTCCGCTAGATCTTGAAAGCGCTATCACCAGAAAGATTAATCATTTTTGGTGGCTGTTCCGTACTTAGTACGGTGGTGTGGGCTATGTCTTCCAGGTAGTGAATCAGGTCTGAGTAGATTATGCTGGCTGAGAAGCGGTTCTCATAGAGCTGCCGGGCACGTTGCCCCATCTTACCGATTACCACCCGATCAGCTGCAAGACTACGAAGTTTTCCGAGGAGATCATTTGGCTTGGTCGGATCGTATACCACGCCACATCGGTGGGTTTCCAGTAGGGTTTCCAACTCACCCTGCAAGCTTGATACAACGGGTAATCCAGCGAAAAAATACTCAAAAGCCTTGTTGGGTAGGGACATCTTGGCGTTCACCGCATATGGTGCTAGTCCTACATCGGACGCTTTCATCAATGAAAGAATCTGAGCCGGATGGACCCACCCAGGAAGAAAGACATTTTCTAGGTCACTGGAAAGGCTCTTCAGATGGGCAAGATTATCTCCATCACCACAGATCACGAACTGTGCATCCCTCATCTCTTTCGCGCATGTGATGATTGGTTCGAAATCGAAGTGGCTACTTATGGTCCCGATAAAACTGCACAAAAAAGAATCAGCCTCGATCCCTCTTTCTGCCCACACTTTATCTGCTACCCTTATGTCCGCGTCCTTTACAGAGAGTTCGGGGTATCCCAGTGGGAAAACCCGATCCGTATCCCTCCGATCTCGACCTGAGTGGCTTAATCCCCATTGCAAGTATTGCTCAGAGATCGCGATGATTGCTGTAGCATGCCCGAAGATCACCTGGTTGGCTCGCGACGCTGGCTTAAGGGCTAAGCGCATTAGTGGAGCAAACGCTCCCGGAACCATGTCCAAGAAGATGTCAGGCCATAAATCGCGTACGTCGATGATCACGGGAATCTCTAGCGGGGTGGCATAGTCAAGAGCGGCTTGACACATTAGTGGTGAGGGCATCGATACAAGGATAATGTCAGGAGCAGGTGCCGTGTGGGTGCATCGAGCAAAAGCTTGAGCCTCATCCCGGAGGTATCGGAGCCGATCAAGGCTCCGATTTTTCCGATACCCACCCGTCCGCATTAGCTGGATAATATGACGGTCGTTGAGCCTGATCCTTTCATCGTAGAGTGATCTCTGCCGTTTCTCAGAATGAGAGAAGGTAGTGGCCCATTCGGTTACCTCGTGCCCTGCATCCACCAGCATTTCGCCCAAGACCCCGTAACGAAGGAGGCGCACTGGACCGTCGATCGAGAGGGGTTCGCCTGGCGAAATGAGCCAGACCCTAATCATATTCAAAGCCCTCGGTCATTAGGTTCGTGATGGCAAGTTGCGCGTCGAGCGATTCCACTCAGTCCGCTACTCCTCTAATATCGAATCTCGTCGAATAGCGCTGGCATTTCGCAGACCCAACGGGTCTCGTCTCGCATCATCCAGGATCTCTCTCAACTCACGATAGCTATAATCGTCTTTCTTCTTCACGCGCTCGCTAAACTCCCGTGCCACGGCAAGAATGAAGCCCAACAATAAGCCGAGAGTCACACCCATTATCAGCGTCATCAGTCTACCGCGTGCGTTTGGTGTTTCAGGTGGATCGGGTTGGTCAATGACAGTGATGGTAGGGCTATTTCGAACTTGATCGATTCGTGCCTGCTCGTATGCCTGTGCCATGGCGCTCACGAGGTCTTGCTTCATGATCACTCTACGCAGTAGGCGGTCGTGCTCGAATTGAAGGTAGGGCGAGTTATCGAACTGTCGATTCTCATCGAGAAACACCTTGAGTGAATCCTCTGCTGTCAACAATTCTGCCTGTAGCTGCCTGAGCCTCCCCTCTGAGAAGTCGCCTTCTGCGGATGCCTGGGATTGTCGAGTTTTCAAGTCGAAATCAGTAATCAGTTCAAGGAGTCGACGACCGATGCTAGCAGAAATCTCAGGATCACTAGTGCGGATATTCACTGTGACTACACTTGTAGCTAGGGCAAAACTGGTAGAGATAGCTCCTACAAGCGCGTCCCTGGTTATTGCATGCCTAATTTCCGGCACTTGGGTTTCAATCTGGAAATGCTCGGAGAGATCAACCGTCCTAGTTCCGTCAGCTGTGGGAACATCGACTCCCAAAAGCACGATTTGGTCCAGGATATTCCTTGACTCTAGAAGGTTCTGATAGAATTGCGGGGAGCGGTCAGAGGAGCCCGCACTCGGGAAAGAGAATCCAAATTGTTGTGCCAGACTTGACGCTCCGGAGAGTCCTCCCCGGTCACCTTGATTAGTAGATAAGAATGAAGCGGTTGCGGTGTAGTCGAACTTGGCCGTGAGTGCGAGGAAAAGGGCGATCAGTGTACTTATGAATGTCGAGGCAATGATTATGCGTCGCCGTCTGAATAGGAGGTTTACCAAGTCAACAAGTGAGATTTCGTGACCGTACGACATCTGCTCTGCGGGCTTCTGGGTAACTTCCGAATTCACGTTATGTTTACCTCAACCTGGAAAGGCAGGAACCTAGTTGGTCTAACATATTGCGCAAAGGATGTGCGAGCGGTTCGGAGGCCTCGAAATTCCTTTCCGGCCTCGGGTCGAATCCGTCCCTGGCACTCATTTTCCATGATCAATAAAATAACACCGAGGTGATAGGGGATGACAACTGTTCACGAAGTATTCCTTTCCGGCCTTTAGGCAGTTGTATTCAAGGTATATCTTACGGGCTACCAATCTGACCCCGAATTTCCTGCGATAGACACCCTAGATCTTTGACTATTCCTGTATCATTCTCTGAGACAGTGGCTGTCATTCCAGCCCGCGGAGGCTCAAAAGGGCTTCCTCGGAAGAACGTGCTCGGCCTTGCTGGAAAACCGTTAATTTCGCACACCATAGCTCACGCTTTAGGAGCTAGTACTGTTGACCGAGTATATGTGTCAACTGATGATCCTGAAATCTCAGGAATTGCTTCTAATGCAGGTGCCTTAGTCATTGATCGGCCTGACGAGCTAAGTGGTGATGAGACAACGACTGAGCAAGTATTGGACCACGCTTTTCGTGTGATGCTAGACCAATATGATCTTGATCCGGAGATTGTTGTGCTTCTCCAGTGCACGTCACCCATACGCAGACCAGACGATATCGATGCCGCTGTACACATGGTGTCTAGCGGGAGATTCGATTCTATCGTTTCAGTGTCGTCATCACATCACTTGATATGGAGATTAGAGGATGATCAAGCAAGGGCCATAACGTATGATCCGCTGAATCGACCTAGGAGGCAGGAGATGGCCAGGCAGTTTGTGGAAAATGGTTCTTTGTACGCCTTCAAACTTAAGGGTCTCAGGGAAGCGGGCTCGAGGCTTCATGGTAAGATCGGGATGCATGTCATGGGCCCTTGGTCTTTTATTGAGATAGATTCGCAGACGGATTTCGAGCTTTGTGAGTGGGTTCTTGGGCGCCAAGGATCCACTAGTCTGCCTAGTGCAGATCATCTCAGACGTATTAAGACGGTAGTCCTGGACTTTGATGGAGTCATGACGGATAACCGAGTGATTGTTCTACAGGATGGAAACGAAGCTGTCTCGTGTAGCAGGGGTGACGGACTGGGTATTGAGCAACTATTGGCTGAAGGTGTTTCCGCTCTTGTTTTGTCGACTGAAGCTAACCCTGTAGTCCAGGCTCGTTGCACGAAACTGGGTATCCCTTGTGTACAGAATCTAGGGGGAAACAAGGTTCGAGCATTTCGAGAATACTTGAGCGAAAATCACTTAAGTGCGGATGATGTTCTCTACTTGGGCAATGATGTAAATGATCTTGAGTGTCTGGATTTAGCTGGACTAGCGGCTGTAGTTTCGGACGCTCACCCCATGGTCCTAAGTGTAGCGGATTGGGTCTTGGAGTCCGTTGGGGGAGGGGGCGCAGTTAGAGAGGTTACAGACCAAATTGTTCAGGCGCGACAACTTATCCCTGGTGACTCGATTAAGTGAAGGCATACCAATAGAAACTATTGAGTTAGGCACTTATGTAGTCGGGCCAGGATAGCCTCCTGTTCTCCCCCGTAATGATCGAAATTCAGGTGCTATTGGAGTTGGGTGGCTGAAGGAGAAGCGGGGCTCTTCAGCACTACTATGCTAGATCTCCAAAGCCTTATTTACCACTTATCAATCATATTCTGTAAACTACCATACTGTTCTTCCGCCATCTACAATTAGATTATGTCCTGTCATATAAGAACTTGCTTTTGAGCAAGCAAACACCACAGCTCCTTTGTATTCATCTGCGTTGGCCATTCTGCCCATAGGTATAAGATTTGTTATATTGGTTATAAAATCACTAGGATGATTATCATACACTCCTCCTGGGCTCAAGGAATTAACTCGTATATTTTTCGTGGCTAAATATGTAGCTAAATATTTAGTCATTCCAACAACAGCCCATTTGGCCGCAGAATAAAAGATCGGCTTTACATCCTGACTTTCCCAGTCTTCAGAATCATGTTTTTTATATATTCTCTGGTCTGGAGCGATAACTCCTAGATCTGAAGCTATGTTTAAAATCACTCCACCTTCTCTACAATACTTACCTTCTGCTCCAGTATCTAACATCTTATTTACAACAATTTGGGAAGTTAAGAAACAACCATTAACTGTAACATCAAGTCCTTCTTGAAAATACGAACCCGGCATACTTTCAAACCTATTATTCTCTACCATGGAATACCATTCACCTTCACTATCTGATCGTACCTTGGGATTTCTAGCGGCATTATTTATTAGTATATCTATCTGTTCTATATCATCACAAGCATCTGTAATAGATGTTATGTCTGTTACATCTATAAAACAGCCCCGAGCTCTTTCTCCATCATAAGTATTGTTTAATTGTTCAGACTTCTTATGGGCTCTGTCTTCAACATAATCCGCTAGAATAACATTCCCACCGAACTCTAAAATGGCTTCTGCATGTCTTTCACCCAATAGCCCGCCCCCTCCCGTGATCAGGGCGGTTTTGCCTGTTAAATCAAATAAATCTCTCATTTGTCCCCATACTCGTATTGTTCTATACTAATGTAGTATTGGATCCCAGATCCGCTCGCGGTGTGTTTATTGCAGTGCTACTCTTACTGCTGGCCATAGTTATTATGCTCATCGCATCCTAGAAGGTGAAAATAACTGGCTGTATAATTCCAAGCCTCTGATAGTTAGAAGAGGTGAAGATTATGGAATGGTGTTAAGGAAAATACAATAATTCGGAGGAGGAGAAAAAGCGTGGATAAGAAGTGGACATCAGGGAATGAGCAGAAATACTTATCTCAGGTATTGAGTAATGTGAAAGAAAACAGACCATTTACTGATAGATTAGAGGAGGAATTTGCAGAGAAGTATGGCGCGAAATATGCAATTGCAATGAACTCTGCAACTTCGGCTATTCATTCAGCATTAGTTGCTGCTGGAATTGAAGAAGGGGATGAGGTCATAACAACTCCGTATACGGTTCTAGTCGATAGCGGAATTCCGATTATCCTGGGTGCAACTCCGGTATTCGCAGATATTGATTATGAAACTCACAATATAGATCCTATATCAGTAGAGAGCAGAATAACAGAAAAGACAAAGTTTATCATTCCCGTATCTTATCATGGATTGCCATATGACATTGATGCAATAATGAATATCGCGGACAGACACAATTTAATTGTGATCGAAGATAATGCACAGACACAATTAGCAAAGTATAAAGGTAGATTAGTTGGTCAAGATGCACACATGACCATTTGGTCATTTGAAAGAACAAAGCATATATCAACTGGCGAAGGTGGTATGTTGACAACTAATGACGAAAACTTTGCGGTTGAAGCTAGAAAATTTGCTGGAATGGGATTTAAGAATCTAACCGCCGGAAAAAGTAAGATGGTTGCTATTACTCCAAAAGATTTTCAGCGGCCGGATTATGTTAGACATGACAGACTTGGATTAAATTATCGCTACAATGAGTTCTGTGCTGCAATAGCAGTCGCCCAATTGGAAAGGCTCGATATGTTAGTGGAATTAAGACAACAGATAGGAAAGTTATATGATAAAGCTTTTGAAGGAACGGATTTTGAGCCTCAGGTTGTTCCAAGTGATAGGACTCATTCATATTTTACTTATGCAGTTAAATCACCATTTATAGAAACCAATGATTGGATTGAATTCTACAATAAGCACTTGAGTAATGGTGGGGATGATTTTTATGGAATGATGCAACCAGCCTATAAGGAACCAATTATGGTCGAGCTCGGATATGCAGAAAGATATGAGAATGCATGTCCAACGACTGAGGATGTGCAACAAAGGAGTATGTTATTTAAGACTAATTATAGAACTATCGAAGAAGCGAAAAAGTATATCGATATATTAAAAAGAACTTTAGACCAATATTAGAACATTATATGATGTACATATATCAAACGAGTCATGGTGATGGAGCCTTACATTGACATTCTGCGAGAGGCGTAGATATTGCGTGGGCTATAAATGGCGGGTGCTAAGGAAAACCTGCGAAAATGGCATGCCCATATCGGGATCAAGCGTGTAAGAAGCGATCGGTAGGTAAACGGCAATACAATGCGGGGGTTGACGAATTTGTACCTAATAGCTGAAGTCGGTATAAACCATAATGGCAGTCTTAACATAGCTAAGCAGCTCATAGATGCAGCAGCGGATGCCGGTTTTGACGCTGTAAAGTTCCAGAAGCGTACTTTGGAGAGGGTATACACTAAGGAATTCCTTGATGGAGCTCGTGAAAGCCCATGGGGAACGACCCAGCGCGAGCAGAAAATGGGTTTGGAATTCGGACTGAGGGAATATCAAGAGATCGACCGCTACTGCGAGGAAAGTGGTATCGCCTGGTCTGCTTCGGCTTGGGATATAGAGGCCTATCACTTCCTCAGAGGTTTTGATGTACCGTTTAATAAGGTCGCCTCAGCTATGCTCGGCCACCAGCCGTTTTTGCAGGAAGTCGTCGCTGAAGGAAAGAGGACCTATGTCTCAACTGGGATGGCAACATTAGAGGAGATCGATGCAGTCGTGGACCTTTTTGCTAGAGGCAATTGTCCGATTGAACTCATGCACTGCAATAGCACCTACCCGATGGTGGAAGGAGACGCCAATCTGCTCTGCATTCCCATGTTGAAGGAACGATATGGGTGCGATGTAGGGTACTCCGGGCACGAGAGTTCGCTAATTAAGATCTGTGTGACCGCTGCCGCTCTAGGTGCTACTTCTATCGAGCGGCATATCACCCTGGACCGAGCCATGTATGGCTCTGACCAGGCAGCATCGATAGAGTCGCGTTCCCTGAGGAGCTTTGTTGAGGCTGTCAGGCAAGTTCCTCTAATACTAGGGTCGGGAACTAAGGAACTCTCACAAGGGGAGATTGCTATTCGCAAGAAGTTGCGGATTGAGGTCCCAGCGGACTAGTGGACCCTATGGATAAAGTATCTTGTTCTAATACTTTTTCCCCGCACATGGAGTAGGAGTGGACGATGAAGGGTACTGATGCTGACCTGACTGTTCGAGACCACTTAAACGAACTTTCTTCCCTTTCCGCTGTTGTTGCTGTCGAGATGAACTCCGAGATTTCTATGCTCGCTGACAAGGTTCTCAACACAATCCGAGCTGACAGAAAGATCATGTTCTGTGGCAATGGTGGTTCGGCGGCAGACGCACAGCACATAGCTACGGAGTACGTGGTACGTTTTTCCAGAGAGAGAGGGGCCTTGCCGGCCCTGGCCCTTACCACAGACACCTCGCTCCTTACCGCCGGTGCGAATGACTACGGGTATGAAACAATCTTCGCGCGACAGTTAGAGGCACTTGGTTGCTCTGGAGACCTCCTCATTTTGCACTCCACTAGCGGTGAGTCAGATAATCTCATAATGGCTTCTAATAGAGCTCGAGACCTGGGGATCTCGACTGTTGCTCTCCTTGCAAAGGGTGGTGGCCGCCTTGCCGCTGAGGTTGATTTTGCCATGATCGTTCCAACTGACTCAACGGCACGGGCTCAGGAAATACACCTGGCAATCGAACACGTGGTCTGCGAGTTAGTCGATATAGCGATAGCAGAGGATATGTGAACGACGTGAGGTCCATTGAGGCTGATCGCAAGGAGAGACCACGCCATTATTTATGCCAACTTTACGTACCGACCTTCGGCCCGTATTCAAGTCCGATGGAATGTTACTCCTCTAGGTCTTGATCAAGTGATAAATCTCAAAGATAGGATTCTTTTTCGGTTAACTCAGAGACTACTTGGATCTGACAATTCTTGCGCTGGGTGGTGCACAGGGAGGATAAGCTTCACCCTCCATTTAGTTATGAGGCATTGAGTGGGATGAGGTATAGGGTTTATCAATAGCGAGTGAGGTTAGGATGTGATCTGGTTAAGAGGAGGCCACGCCACCACTCTTAGGTACATCAGTTCATCGTGCCGAAGCCTAAGCATCCTCTAGTTTCTTTAAGATATGCCGTCTGCGACAACTAACACGGATACCCCAACCATCAGCGGTCTTCCCCGCTCGCTCGCTCGGGCACTTGAGGTTTATGCAGATAGATTGGACATCCCCGCGATTGTCGAGGCTTATGAGCTCGCGGATGAGGCACACGCCGGACAGACCCGTGCATCAGGAGAGCAATACATTAGCCACCCGATCGAGGTGGCCACGGTCCTCGCTGAGCTGAAGCTAGACAATGACTCTGTTATTGCTGGACTGATCCACGACGCGGTTGAGGATACAGCGATTTCTCTGGCAGACGTCGAGAATCGTTTTGGCAAGGGAGTCAGCACCATCGTTGATGGTATCACAAAGTTGGGAAGAGTGCGCTTTCGGTCTGCCAGTGAGCGACAAGTTGAGAACTACCGAAAAATGCTCCT
>CAZXQY010000064.1:0-15087 GCA_964642505.1 uncultured Gammaproteobacteria bacterium
CTTCGCCTAGAACTATTTTGTGCAATCGAACGGGTTCTTTTTTCAAAAAAACTATCAAGCCACTCCATTATAATTTCCTCCTCTTTTTAAGACGATTTCCCCAAATAGTCCTGTATCGACTCTACTTCTAACTCTTGAGCTGTGAATAAACTTTCTAGCTGCTCACGATTGTTCACTAATCCCTTCGCTCTAATTACCCCGTTTTCGTCGAGAAGTAAAGCATAAGGAAGTTTCCCGACTTTGAAAGCCATCCCCAAGTCGTTTGAAAGGACGTAAGGAAAATCATCTAGCCGGGTATTTCGGTAGAATGCCTTTTGTTTCTCGAGATCACCGTCACTAGCCAAGACAACGTTCAACCGATTCGCTTCAGCTTTCCGAATAGATCTTAAAACGGGGATTAACTTCTTGCAGACTGGGCAGTTTGGCGAGAGGAAAAAGAGTAAGTCAGCCTTAGCAGAGGGTTGGCCAATATCTATTCGTCCTCCGTCCAATGTAGCTAGGTTAAAGTGTGGAGATTGTTCTCCCACTGATGGTCCCTCGTCCATCATCAGGGCACCCATGGGCGCAATGCGCTCGTACAGAATTCCGACTTGCCGGGCTAGCGCGAAAAGCCCGAAAATTACGCAGATTGTAAGTATCCACAAGATAATTAAGCTCAAGACGACAGGATCGACAGTCATTCTAGCCCTCGCAATCGCGGTGCATTAGTAATAATTTGACTGGCCAAAGCGTATAGGCCGTATATCGCGAGGCCGGCGCAAAAGAGGGTAACCTGATCTACTAGGGTGGCCTTTCTCAGGGATGTTTCAAAAAAAACAGGTACGAGAAGTCCGATTAGGAAGAGGTTTCTTAGTACTAGCGCCCAGGATATCTTTTGTTCATCTTCAATTCCTCCGCAACCGCAGCCGATATCATCTTTGCCTCGTAACAAATTTGTCGCGACGGCCGCCGTGACTATTGATAGAAGTGCAATCGCGAAAACTCCGCCCACTTTCAATGTACCGTCGTTTAACAGTAAAAGCGCCGCCATGCCTTCCATAGAAACTATTCCGTAACTCGTCGGTTTCGTAGCCCACGACGGAAGTAAATCGTACGCCTCGACTGAAATTTTGAACATTTCCAAGTCAGAAATTTTTTGAAGGAAACCCACGAAAAAAATGATGGAGACGCTGATAGCACAAATTTTCGGTATTAGAAAGTCCACGGTCGTATTCAGTGGCTTTGAATTAAACCAGCAAATTCACCAATCGTTTCGCTTACAGAAACTGTTTTCAAAGCGGGTATCGTTTCATATTTTAATATTTTTGCTTCTACCCCATCGTACACGTACAAAAAAGGTTTGGGTTCCTTCGTTAAGGTCATCGCTACAGAGTTTCCGCCAGGTACACGCTGGATTACTGTTTTTGTCCCTAGGTCGATCGCCCATATTTCCTCGGCAGGGTATTTGTGCGACCCTTCTTTCCCCCCACTGTGCATCGCTAGGTAAAGCCTATGCGCAGTTTTATCTACTGCTATTAATTGGTATCCACCTGGTCGCCAATTGCCATTTTCGTTTTCGCCGGAGAGGGCTGACCAAGTATCTTTTAAGGTAGTTGTGTCGCTTCCTACATTGATTTCGTGGATTACCCCGTTGTAGGAAACGAAATAGAAAGTATCTCCGATTCGAGACCCTTGTACGAATAGAGGATCGGCATCAGGGTCAAATAGCTTTTCACTTCGATTTTGGTCGAGTACTTTCCCTTCTTGGTCGTGTGTCACTGTGATAAATGTACCGTCTCCACACATTGTTGAGAAACGAGTCATATTGGATGCCGAAGGTAGAATGATCCAACACCCCGGAGTAGTGACCTCGGATATAAATTTCTCGTTCTTTCGATCTACTATCGTGATTGAGCTTGCCGGAGTAGCGTTTTGAACATAGACATAGCGATCGTCTAGTGATGAAGTAATAGTGCCGACGTAGGGTAAGGCTTGCGCATGTCGAGGCGGTATCGTTATCTCGGCCCTAAGGGTTAAATCCTTCGTGCTGTAGGCTTCCAGCAATTCTGTCCGCTCGCCTCGCGTGCCTTTCGAGTAGTAGGTTGTCGCAACAAACATTTCACTGCTGTCATTTGACAAAGCGGTGAGGCCAAATAGTCCTGTGCCTATTAACCCTAGGTACTTAAAGTTATCTCCATTTAGTATATGAATACGGCCATCTATAGCGTGGGCAAGCGCCAAATCTGTGAGATATAGGCGATGAGGGTTCGCCGGTTCTAATTTTTCTATACCAATTTTCTCAGGTGCTATATCCGCTGATATTAGGCTCAATTGTAATAAAAAGGACAGACCAATCATATGTCTAAACTTGTTAATAACCATCGTTTCATTACTCCTATCGCGATGTTTTTCAACCGGGGCAGATAAAAACCTTTGACTGCTGTAGATTTCTCCCGATATCTGAACCTAGACTAATCCTTCGCTAGGTAATTAGCGCGTAAAATTTGTTACAATCCTGTCGTTGCTAGCTATACTGCCATACTATGACTATTTTAATCAAAAGGAGGTGTTTGAAATGTCAAATTGCCAATTGACAGCCGAAGATGGCCATGTGTTCGACGCGTATGAGGCTATACCTGACGGTACAGTAAAGGGTGGAATAGTCGTTATTCAGGAGATTTTTGGAGTTAACCCGCATATCCGTGAAGTGGTAGATGGATACGCGAAGGATGGATATGCCGCGATCGCGCCGGCGTTATTCGATAGGGTAGAGCGTGGTGTCGAATTGGGATATGACGAGCAAAAAGATTTCGATAAGGGCCTCGATATAGCCTTTCAAAAGCTAAAAATCGAAGATGCCTTGGTAGATATACAAGCTGTCGCTAACAAGTTAGATATACATGGTAAAGTTGGAGTTGTTGGCTACTGTTTTGGTGGATTGCTGACTTGGTTGTCGGCTTGTAGGTTAAATGGAATATCAGCTTGTTCGGCATACTACGGGGGCGGTACGGTAAATCATATTTCTGAGACGGCGAAATGTCCTGTGATTATGCATTTCGGCGAAAAAGACGAACATATTCCTATGAAAGAAGTAGAAAAAATTCAATCTAGTCTACGTGCAGTGAACGTTTACGTTTACGACGCGGACCACGGATTTAATTGTGACCATAGAAGTAGTTACGACCAAACAAGTGCCGAAACGGCCAAGGCCCGAACTCTGGAGTTTTTTGCATCAAATCTATGATTTGATAGGGTTTAAAAAATCTAAGGGCCGTTAGCGGAGAAAAAAATTGGATACAAAGGCTGATTTCGATTTAAAAAGCGTGGACCATGTTCTTAATACGACGAGAAGTGTTAGGAAGAGGCTCGATTTAAGTAGACCTGTTCCGCGAAAATTAGTGGAAGAATCCCTCGATATTGCGCTACAGGCACCGACTGGAGCCAATACCCAAACTTGGCGTTTTGTAGTTGTAGAAGATCAAGTTGCTAAAGACAAAATAGCAGAGTTCTATCAAAAAGGAGTTCAGTCTTATATCGACGGTCAGACGGGCTTAAGTCGTACGGGAGTAACTATTACTAGGGAATTCGATTCAGGAGATTTACGCGACTCTCAGAAAGATTCTGTTCTTGAATCGAGCGTTTACTTGATGGAGCACCTTTCGGAGGTGCCGCTATTCATAATTCCATGCATTGAGTCGCGGTTCGAGCAAGAAGACGTGTTTACACAGGCGTCTATGTGGGGCTCCATTTTGCCGGCGACGTGGTCTTTGATGCTCGCGCTTCGGGCGAGGAAATTGGCGTCTGCTTGGACCACGATTCATCTAGTCTATGAAAAGGAAATCAGCCAGTTATTATCTATTCCGGAGAATTATACTCAAGCAGCTCTTTTGCCAGTAGCCTGGCTAGAGGGTAATAATCTTCACAAAGCTAAGAGACTACCGCTACGTGAGGTTGCTTTTTGGGATCAATGGGGTAGCTGGTGATTGATTAAGAATCGAGGGCTCTGGTTGAATAGGCTGGTAGTAAGAGTTCCCATACAAAATACGGGTTTGTATCTCTGAACCTTCTGAGGTTTATGGGTCATAAAGTCAATTGTCAATTAGAGAATATTTACAGGATCCTCGTGCAACACGCCTTATTTGCATAGCTATAGTTTTGGCGTTGGCGTACGGGGTTTGGTATTCCTACAGCGTATTTCTTGTGGCTCTTTTGGGAGAATTTGCCTGGTCGCGTTCGACTTTGGCGGCCGGGTTTTCGGTCTTTGCAATCGTTCACGGATTATCGAACCCGATTGTTGGTCGGCTATGTGATAAGTTGAATCCAGCTTTTCTGGTGGTGGCCGGTGGAATCGGAGTTTGTCTGAGTCTTGTCTACGTGAGTTTTATAGAAACACCATTTCAATTGTTTTTTGGCTTTGGAGTAATGACGGCGGTTTCTGTCGCTTTGTGCGGCTGGGCTCCTTCGCTGGTACAGGTGCAGCGTAACCACAAGAGTCGTTTGGGTTTTGCAATTGGATTTGTTAGCTCCGGAATAGGGGTTGGGATGTTATTGATAGTCCCTTTGGTGCAAATCCTGATTGAGGTTTTTGGGTGGAGACAGGCTTACCGGATTTTCGCCTTTATTTGTGCTTTTATAATTATCCCGATCGGTATATACCTCATTACTTTACCCTCGGAAGGCTTAGTAAGGACAGGTCAGATTCAAACTGAAGACACGGTGAAAGATTTTCCTACTCTTCGGGGAGCTATAAGAGACTACAAATTTTGGCTGATAGTGGGAGCGTTTTTTTTTGGAAGTATGGGTTCGCAAATTTTGCACGTACATCAAGTAGTCTATCTGGTTGAACATGGTATCTCACCGATGATTGGGGCTACCGTGGTCAGTATAATTGGCATATCTGGCATTTTGGGCAAAACAGGGGGTGGTTGGTTATCTGATTTAGTTGAACGAGAGAAGGTCTTTGTTGCCGGAAATATAATTATGATTTTGAGCGTGTTTATATTATTTCAGTCTGGCGCTACGGCGTCTATTGTTACGGCATATATTTTTGCCATTTTTCTCGGAGTGGGATATTCGGCAAATGCGGCGATAGCGCCGGCAATGATGAGTGATCACTTTAGTGGTCCTCATTTCGGTTCGATCTTGGGGGTAGGATTATTTGGGAGTGCGGCAGGGGCGGCCCTTGGCCCTTGGATGGCTGGAGAACTTTTCGATCTAAAGGGCGATTATTCGTTGGCATTTGGCTTGGCTATTCTTTGTGGTGTACTTGCTGCGCTTTCGGGTTTCGGGGTCAAAGTGTTAAAGTTGACAAATGCTCGGATATAATAAAACTGAACTAGCTATGTAATTTTAAACGTTTTGTAGGAGGTATTTATGAAACTCGATTCGTCAGTATCCGCTGTGATAACTGGAGGAGCTTCTGGGCTTGGAGCCGCTACGGCCAAATTATTGGCAGGAAAAGGGGTTAAAACTGCGTTATTTGATCTAAATGAGGAAGCAGGAGAAAGATTAGCCAGAGAACTAGGAGGGATATTTTGTAAGGTAGATGTTACCTCTCAGACAGATTGTGAAAACGGTTTCAAGACTGCACGTTCTACAATCGGTCAAGAGAGAATATTAATAAACTGTGCGGGTACGGGAAATGCCTTTAAAACTGCTGGTAGGGATAAGAAAACTGGGGAAATCAAGTCTTTCCCTATGGATAAATTTGAGCAAATTATACAGATCAACTTAATTGGAACCTTCCGATGCATTGCCATTTCGTCAGCCGGCATGATGTCTCTGGATGTTCTTGACGAATTTGGAGAGCGGGGCGTGGTAATCAATACCGCAAGTGTTGCGGCGGAAGATGGTCAAATGGGACAAGCGTCTTATTCTGCTTCAAAAGCAGGGGTGGTGGGTATGACCTTGCCTATCGCAAGAGACCTTATGAGTGAAGGAATCAGGGTTAATACAATACTTCCTGGAATTTTTGATACGCCCTTGCTCCAAGGGGCGCCTGACAAAGTGAAGCAATCGTTGGCAGCTTCCGTACCTTTCCCGAAACGGCTCGGTACACCTCCCGAATTTGCTCACTTAAGTCTTACAATGATCGAGAACGGCTATTTTAATGGAGAAAGTGTACGTTTAGACGGGGCTATAAGAATGGCTCCGCGTTGATTACATTAAAGGGAGAGCCCAAACAGGTTTTAGTTACACCATGCTATAGCCGCCACTGACACTTAAAACTTGGCCTGTTATGTGTCCTGCAGCTTCTGCCGAAGCGAGAAATACTACGGCATTTGCGATATCTTCGGGCCGGCCTAATTTTTTTAAGGGTAATGTTTTGGCGATTTTTTCGAGTTGTTCAGCGGAGAACATAGAATCGATGTTCTTCCACATGCTTTTTTCCCCGACTTGCTCGGCGTGTTCTGGGATGGTTACACCGGGGCACACCACATTGCATCGGATTCCATAACGGCCGTTTTCTTTGGCGACTGTTTTCATAAAGCTATTTACCCCAGCTTTCATTGCCCCGTATACCGCTTCCCTTGGTTCACCTTGCTTACTGGCGTCGGAGCTCACTGAGATGATCGAGCCGTTTCCTTTTGGATTCATTATTTTTAGTGCTTCCAAGGTGCAATTTAAAACGCCTCGAAAGTTAATATCAATCACTCTATTCCAGAAATCCACGTCCGTCTCGGTGAAGTATTGAAGTTTGTCCCAACCAACAGCGTTTACTAGGATATCTATCGTGCCAAAGTGATCGGTTGTTGAGTTGAATAAACTTTCAACGCTTTCGGCTTTCGTCACGTCGCATTCTACGAATGACACTTTTGCCGAGCCTAACGTCTCAATTGCGTTGGCAGTTGCTTCTCCCTGATTCACGTCTAGGTCGGCTATCACTACAATAGCCGCCTCTTTTGCTAGTCCTAATGATATTGCTCTCCCGATATTCGACGCGCCACCAGTAACGATCGCGACTTTCTGATCTAGTTTTAAATCCATTTCTCATCCCTTTATTATTTTTAGAGCCATTTCTCTGAGCTCCACTTTTCGTATTTTGCCACTCGGTGTCATAGGAAAGGTCTCCACGAACAGAAAATACTGAGGTATCTTAAAACTTGCTATTCTTCCTTTCATACGCTCAGCAAGCTCTTCTTCGGTAATGTTCTTTTTGCCTTGCAGTATGATAAAGGCTACGGGGATTTCGGCCAGCCGCTCATGAGGATAAGACACAACTGCAGCATCTAAAATTTCATCCATACCGCGGAGATAGGCCTCTACTTCGGCAGGGGATACATTTTCTCCGCCAACTTTCAACATGTCTTTGTAGCGTCCCATGAAAACTAACATATCATCAGACCTTATTCTTGCCATATCTCCACTATGAATCCAGCCATCTGGATCTTTTGTCTTTTCGGAATCTTCCGGTTTATTCCAGTAGCTAGACATGGTCGCATATCCTCTAATCCACAACTCGCCCGATTCTCCTTTAGGTTTTTCTTCTCCAGTATCAATATCAACTATTTTGAATTCATAATCGTTCATTGGATAACCAGAGGAATTCACCCTCTGTTCACGAGTGTGGGAGATATTAGATACGGAAACGAAAGCCCAGGTTTCGCTCATTCCGAAGCCAGATATAGTGGGGCAAAAAACATCTTGCACTCTATCTGCTATAGGGACAGTGCTTTCTACACCAGAAGGAAGAGTTCCAAGTCGAATCGTTAGATTTCTCGCTTTACTTTCTTGCGCGTTTAAAAGATCCAGCCAATGGGCCTCGAAACCATGCAGTATAGTAGCTTTTTGTTTTTCCGCTAGATCTAATACCAAACTAGGTTCGAAGGTTTCGGTTAATACTTGGGCCGCTCCAGTTAATACACAGATCATACTGATTTCGCTATATGCGTAGATATGAAAGAGAGGTAAATAATTCATATGAACGTCTTGGCACGTTAAACCTAGGATTTGAGCTCTTTCCAGAGTATTCCTGATAGGAATATGGGAATGTACGACTCCCTTCGGACTCCCGGTTGTCCCAGAGGTGTAGGCGATCATCATTCTTCCGTTAGGATTGACCTTCGTAATTCTTTGATTTAGCCGCTCGTCGCTTATCGAATTGCCTTTAGCCAGAAAGGTTTCCCAATCCATGGCTCCTTTTATAAATCTTTTTCCGAGTATTACGAGGCGCTTCAAGTGCGGGTAGTCAGAAATAGAAAGGGTTCCGTCAGATTTTAGATTAATGTCGGGCATCGTTTCAGCTAGTATTTTTTGGTAATCAATAGGCCCCGATTCGGCAAGCGCAATTATCGTTGAGCTTTCGGATTGTTTCACAGCGTACGCTACATCGTCCGTTCGGTAGCGAGTATTAAGAGGAACAATACAGGCGCCAATTCTAGCGATACCGAACATCAAGAAGAGCCATTCTGGTCTGTTCGTCATCCAAACGGCTACATGCTCTTGGTTTTGTACGCCAATCGCAAGTAGGCTTTTGGCTACGCGATTCGCTTCTCTGTTAAAATCTCTGTAGTTCCAGCGTTGGTCGTTAAATATCAAAGCGTCTCTATCAGCAAATTTATACGACGCTTCTTGCAAAGTGGAACCCAAAGTTCGCTCGCGAAACCAGCTCATCCAATCAGTCCTCCGGTTAGATATTTAATTTATTACCACGGCGACTCTCCCTATCGAGCGTCTAGCCAACACGTCGTCCATCGCCTGTAAAAAATTGTCGAACGGATAACTTCTGTTTACCGTAGGGCTAATCAGTCCTTTATCAAACCATGTGAAAAGTTGTTCCATATGATTTCGCATCTTTTCCTCATAAAAATATCTGAGATCATTGGGGCCCCAGCCATAATATAGTCCCATATTCAGCCCACAGACAGTCAAATTTTTTACTAATAGTATATTAGCAGGTATCTGAGGAACCGTGCCGCACGCAAAGCCGACCGGCATTATACGACCCTCAGGAGCTAAACATCGAAGGGACTCACTGAAGATACGACCTCCTACCGGATCGTAAACGGCATTCACACCTTTATTTGAAGTTAATTCCATTACCCTGTCACGAAAATTTTGCTCTTGATAATTGATAGCGTAAAGGGCTCCTCGATCTAGCGTAGCTTTTAGTTTCGATTCGGAGCTTGCGGTAGCAATAACTTTGGCCCCTAATATTTTCGCTATTTCAATCGCGGATAGCCCCACGCCGCCAGAAGCTCCGTGGACTAAGAGCCAGTCACCGCTTTTTATATTCAATAAATTGTCCCAACTAAGTGCCGCGAGAGAGGTCGCGTAAGAATTTGTAAAAGATATTGCCTTTTCAAAGCTTAGTTTAGCGGGAATCGGATACACATTTACTTCCTTGGCAACAGCAATTTCTGCAAGTCCACCATGATCGATTGCGGCACAAACTCTTTGCCCCTTTTTGAAACGTTTCGTTAAAGATCCTGTTTCTATGATTTCACCAGCGATTTCCGTACCTGGAATAAAAGGTAATTCAGGTCGAACTTGGTATTTCCCTTGGACAAAGAGGCTCATCGCAAAGCTTATTCCGGCAGCCCTAACTCGTATTTTAAGCCCTTCTGCCATTAGGATGGGCTCCGGAACCTTTTCGATTCTTAATTTGTCAAAAGTGGTCCAATTTTTTACTAATACCCCTTTCATGATAATCCCTGCTGAGTGATTTGGTTCTGCATGGTTTTTTTATCGTAGGCCTCTGGTAGCATTAGCTGGGCACGACGATTGAAAAATATTATAATCAGCACGATTAAGTGTGTCCCGAAATAATTTATAAATTCCTTTAAAATGTTTAGGGGGAGAGGATAATTATGAGTATTCCCATCGAGTTTGGTACTGCGTTACGTTCACCTTTCGACGTAGCTAATTCCGCCAGATATATAGAAAATTTGGGTTTTGACATATTAGGGTGTGGTGAACACGTGAGTTTTCACGGTGATACTGCCAACGGATTTGTATCGTTATCGGTCGCCGCTGGGGTAACTTCAAAAATTCAACTGATGAGTACTATAACTTTGGTGCCGCTCTATCCGGCAACGCTCTTGGCTAAAATGGGTGCCGCTTTGGATGTTGCGTCCGATGGACGGTTTATATTTGGAGTTGGAGTGGGAGGAGAGTTTCCTCCAGAGTTCGAAGCGTGTGGTGTTCCTGTGAAAGAGAGAGGTGTTAGAACAGACGAAGCGATGGAGATTATTCAGAGACTTTGGACTTCAACGGACGTTAATTATAAAGGGCGTTATGCGAATTTAAAAGATATAAGCATGAAACCTATGCCGATCCAGAAACCTCGTCCACCTATTTGGGTTTCGGGAAGAAAAGACGTCGCGATGAGAAGAGCAGCTAAGTACGCCGACGGTTGGTTGCCTTATATGTATACTCCAGAACAGATGGCGGATAGTGTCGACAAAATTAGAAGGTTCGGGGAGGAGTTAGGCCAAGATATGTCCGAGTTTCGTTATGGATTGTATATTTTTACAGCTGTCCATGAAGACAATGAGAAAGCAATTAAGATGGCGGCGGACCGTCTATCGGTTCAATATGCACAAGACTTCAGCCAATTGGTGCATAAGTATGCGTTAGTGGGCGACCCCGATCGTTGCATTTCCCGACTGAGAGAGTATGTTGAAGCTGGAGCGAGTTTTGTTTTTGTATCCTCTGCATGTCCTGACGAGTATATTTCTGATAATTTAGAAAAAATCGCTAAGTCTGTGATTCCGGCTTTTCGTTCTCAGTAGATCCAAACAGTGTTCGGTCCTGGGCCAATTTTATTCCAGCTAAATAAAAGTGATACGCCGCCCAAATATTCAGCAAGCTAATAAGACAGAGGCTCCATCGAAGGGAATCTCTACCATAGCTCGGTTGTAAGTAGTCACTAAGTATCCCCACTGCCCAAGGTCCAAAGCCAAGCCCGAGTATGTTTATGAAAAAAATTAAAATGGCGGAAGCCATACTGCGCATCCTGAGTTGGGCCATCGTTTGTACCTGCGCGAAACTTGTGGCTTGCCAGAAATTCCCTGCTAATATGGTGGGTGTAAACCAAAGCAATACTAATAACAAGTCGTTTGCTATGTAGCCGGCAACCCCGAATGGGACCGTAGCGACAAGAACGACAGCGGGAGTCCATAAGTACCAACGGGTGTCTCGTCCACCAAATCGGTCAGATAGGACGCCACCTAAATACATGCCACCCCCACCGACCAACCCCATTATTAGGCCTAACCATAAACCGATTTCAGCCGTCCCTAGTTCATGGGTTCTGATAAGAAAGGTTGGGTACCAAGTAATCACACCGTACCCAACAAAGGCCGCCAACGCATTGGCAATCGAAATCTGTACAAACGCTGGTTTCGACAAAAGATAACGGAAGGTTTCCTGAACGCTTGGTTTGACGACTTTTTCGTTTTGCCTTTTCTCCGAGATACCTCTTTCCGGTTCCGAAACAGTGAATCGCACAATTAGCGCTAGTATCAGGCCGGGGAGGCCTACAATAAAAAACGCTTTTCGCCACCCAAAAGCCTCATTAATCCAGCCACCCAAGAATAAACCGAACATTATACCGAACGGGATTCCTAAGGCGTAAATGCCCAGTGCAGTAGCGCGCTGGCGGGGCGGGTAGTAATCCGAGATCAAGGAATGCGCGGGAGGGCTGCCGCCAGCTTCTCCAATTGCGACTCCTATTCTTGCCAACGCTAGGTGCCAGAAGTTTTGAGCTAGGCCGGATAAGGCGGTCATAATACTCCACACTGATAGCGCGATAGCTATCAGGTTTCTTCTATTTCCACGATCGGACCATATTGCTATCGGTATGCCCATCGTCGCGTAAAAAGCCGCAAATGCGAAGCCTGACAGAAAACCGAGCGCTTGATCAGACAGTAGTAGGTCAGCTTTTATTGCCTCCAATAAAATCGATAGAATCTGTCGATCGATAAAATTAAAAGTATATACCAATACCAAAACTCCCAAGATATATCTTCTTGCAAATGGGCTGGTATTAGTCATTTTCTTCTCCTAGACCTTAGTCTGAAAGATTCGGTCATTTTATTAGATTTTCATATCTTTTGTCGGTTAGTAGTCTTAAAAATGCAACTAATTGTTCGGTTCTATCTTCGTTCAGTGGCTGGCCAAGCCCTAGTAGCGTTTCGTCGATGTTTCTTTCGATTTCTGGTTTATCCCAGATCTTTTTTGTTTCAGGATTTATCAACGCTGAATGGTTTTTGATCAAATGACGATTGTAAAAATGGATTGTTGTTTCAAGTGTTTTAAAGACTCCGTTGTGCATGTAGGGAGGAGTGACGGCTACGTTTCGTAAAGTGGGTGTTCTGAATTTACCGATGTTGTCCCCTGAGGTGACCCCTGGGTTTTCAGCCAACCCAGAATCTAGATACGACGGGCCGAAAAATTTCTTTTTCAGTAAAAGTCTATTTTTTGGAATACCGATGTTATGGTATCGTTGATCGGTGAAAGGCTCTCGTCTACTTAAAGTTCCCTTATGAAGTAGGTGACAGTTCATACAGTTTGTGACGTCTGAAAAAAAAAGGCGATATCCTTTTCTTTCAAGAGGAGTCAGGGTGTAAGTGCCCTCTAGGAAACGGTCGTATTTCGAGTCAAAAGAAGAAAAAGCGGCGGATCTCTCAAAAGTGGCGATGGCTGTTTGGACTGCTTTTAAAACATTATTAGCATCATTAAGAATGGTTTCTCCAAAAACAGTGATGAACATATCTTTTAGGTCGGGATCTTCCTTTATTCTTGACAACAGCATTTCATTATTTGAAAGACCCATTTCATCGGCTGCGAAAAGAGGATGTATTATTTGTTCTTCAAAAGTGTCAGCTCTCCCGTCAAAAAATAGTCCTCCCATGGTCTCCTTTTGAAGTGTACGGATAGGTGGAGTGAGCGAAGCGTAAGTGAGAGTAGGTGCGTTGCGTCTTCCAAAACTATCATGAGAGGTTCCTTGAGAGACAGAGCCCTCTGCCATTGATAGTCTGTTATCGATAAAAGCTGTATTAGAGTTGTGGCAGGTTTCACAAGATATGTTACGATTTTTTGAAAAATTAGGGTTTGAGAATAGTTTTTCACCTAAAGCGATTACAGATACTTCCTCAGCGGGAGCATTTCCGTATGCTAAAAAAATTATGGTCAGAATCTCAAAAAAAGATTTCAGATTTCGCATCTAAGACTGTCGTTTTGTTACGTTTGACATTTCCCGTTTAGTGTTTAGCTTCGATAGATAAGGTTTAAGATCAGGCTTGAAGGCCGAATGCTCACACAACAAGTTGAAGTGTTTCCAAGATTTGGGAAATTGGTCGTACAGTTTTTCATGTAATAGAAATTCCAATTTTCTCTCCGTTAACAATGGATCATATAGTTGTTCGTTCGCAAGTAGCGCCATTTCACACACAAAGCAAACATCGGCAAGGCTAAGGTAACCGGAAGAAATAAATTTATTACTGGATAGTGCCCCTTCTATTCCGTTCAGCCATTCGGATAGGGCCACTTTGGTCGAATTGTAAATATCGTTAGTTAAAGTATTTTTCATTAGAGACAGTAGATAAATTTGCGAATCTCGGGCAAAGATTAGGCTCGCATCTAGGAAGCTATCGATTCTGGAAGAAGAAAACGGGTCTGATCCGTAGATACTGTCTGTATTCTTGCCGATTCTCGCCACGCTCCGCATAATACTATTGGACTCAAAAATACCAATTTTCCCGTCCGGGCTAAACGCTGCTGGGACACTACCGTAAGGGTGGGCTCTTAGAAACTCTTTTGTCTTGAAGAGCCTATTGCTAAACCCTTTAGTGCCCCGAGTAGTTTTTTGTTTTAGTTGACTGTTTTCAGCTTCTTTAAGCGGTTTCGCATCAAAATCCCAAAGCCACTCACTAAGTTCGTTCGGTTTATCTCCTCGTATTTCTATTTCCACTCCACAAATCCGTCCGACGATCGTAGACTTGAATATACGGGGATTAGGAAGGTACGAAAAAATTCTTAGCTTATTTGAATCCATTGAAGATTCCTACCTTATTTATTCCCTTAGAAACTCAGTTATCTTATAGTCTAGACAGATTTTAAGATAATCGGAAGATAGGTTTGATAAAATCTAAAGAATAACAGAAAGGGAAACGCGGAGAAGGAGGAAAATAAATGTCATCAAGTGGACCGTTAGTAGGCTATAAGATAGTCGAATTGGCTGGAATTGGGCCGAATCCGATGTGTGCGATGATGTTAGCTGACATGGGTGCAGAAATCGTCCGAATAGATCGGACCGTTGATGCTGAGTTGGGCATAAAGGCTGGAGCTAAGTATCGCGTATTAGACAGAGGTAGAAGTTCTGTGGCCGTGAATCTTAAAGATAAACGCGGCGTTGAAACGGTGCTTAGTTTGATCGATAAAGCCGACGCACTTATAGAAGGTTTCAGACCAGGTGTTACTGAACGTTTGGGGTTAGGACCGGAAGTGTGTTTGAAACGTAACCCCAGATTAGTTTACGGCCGGATAACAGGTTGGGGCCAAGACGGTCCTTTAGCGAAAGCGGCAGGCCATGATATAAATTATATTTCTTTAGCGGGAGCGGCTTATCCAATTGGCGCAGCCGGACTTCCTCCGTCTCCGCCATTAAATCTCGTTGGCGATTTTGGGGGAGGCGGAATGCTACTTGCTTTGGGTGTGGTAGCAGCCCTTCTGGAAACCCAAAAGTCGGGAAAGGGGCAAGTCGTTGATGCGGCTATGACTGACGGAGTTGCGGCGCTGATGGCCGCGATCTATGGTCTGCACGGAGCAGGTATTTGGACGGATGATAGGCAGGCAAATGTATTGGACGGGGGAGCTCATTTCTATAACACCTATGAGACGTCGGACGGTCAATTTATTTCAATAGCCTCTATCGAGAAGAAGTTCTACGAAGAGTTTTTGGAGCTGACGGGTTTTGAAGACCCGAATCATGAAGCCCACGGGGATCGAAATCAATGGAATCTAAATAGAGAGAAGATGGGTGCCATGATTAAGCAGAAAACTAGGAACGAATGGTGTGAAATTCTAGAAGGGACGGACGTATGCTTTGCGCCCGTGTTATCTCTTTCCGAAGCACCTTCGCATCCTCATAATGTAGCCAGAAAT
>CAZXQY010000065.1:0-15026 GCA_964642505.1 uncultured Gammaproteobacteria bacterium
GTTCGCTGAATTTGGCAAAGGGTACGGCCTGGCGGAAGGTGGAATGGGTATGGGGGTAGGTGCAGCTGTTATTTCCGGTAATGACCGGCGGTTCGGAGGGGCTCCGTACATTAACCAAGAGTGGTTGCTTGTAAACGGTGGACCGGGTACGCCGATTAGTGATGGCTGGTTAAATTATGGCTTGCCGGTTGCCGCAGGTCTGATATACCGAGGGTCGGTTGAGGTAGAAGAATCTAAACATCCGATATTGATAAAGCACCTAAAAGTAGTTGAAGGCGGAGGTGGCGCAGGCGAATATAGAGGAGCTCCGGGTGGTGATGTAATGTATGGACCCAGGTTTGATCCCATGACAGTAGTTACGATGTGTGATGCCCATGTTAACGCGCCTCAAGGTGTGCAAGGGGGACAAGCAGGTCCTCCTGCACAAACCTATAAAATCTCTTCGGATGGTAGCAAAGAAAAGCTTCCCGGGGTTGCTGAGTGCCAGTTGCTACCCGGTGAATGGATACAAGGTATAGATGCTGGCGGTGGAGGTTATGGAGATCCTCTGGAACGAGATCCAGAGCGAGTACTAGTGGATGTGCGTGAAAGATGGGAGACAAGAGATAGAGCCGAGAATGTCTATGGAGTAGTTCTATTGGGGAGTGCGGCTACTAAGGATTTAGCAATAGATGAAAAGGCGACTGAGAAATTGCGTAAAAAGTTGATGGATTCCACTAGCCATTAGAGTAATTGCTGCCCTTACAAAACGAAAATCACTTGTTTTTCTCGATCTGACACCCATATAAGGAGTAATGAAGAAATTGGAGAAAAACAATGTATCTAACTCTCAGAGATCCGTTCTACGCGTTCGGTCGTTTTGATGATAGGCAATTGGGTTCGGTGTTCAGGTCAACCTCATCGGTCAGTCTTCCTGACTGGGAACCTAAAATTGATCTGGTCGAGTTTGATGATCGATACGTATTGAAAATGGAGTTGGCAGGGGTTGACCCGAAAACTATCAGTATAGATGCTAAGGAGGATGTGTTGACGGTAGCCGGCGAGAAGTCGATGGCTGGAGAAAATGAAGAAAAAAAAGTCGTCTATATGTCAGAAATTCAAGGTGGTAAATTTCGGCGGAGTTTCCGACTCAAGTCGATTGATAGTAGTGCTACTACCGCTTCCAGCGAACACGGAGTCGTGCAGATAGCGATCCCCAAACGGTCTGAGTGCGTGTCGCAGGCTATCGAAATAGAAGTAAAATGATTTCGAGTATTTTTAACTAGATGATAAGCCGAGTCCGCCGTGTGATTTCCCGACCAAGTAGCGGACTTGGCGTTACCTACCAGAATACTGGATAAACAAGTTCGTTTGAAAGACAGAAACCAATTGTTTGAACTCAAAAATCTTCTATACTTTTCCTGTCGACTCAGACTAACTAGTTTTTATAGAAGGAATGGATATGGTTAAAGAGTATTCGGTGCGTGGAGGAGGTGGATTAAGTCTTAAGGTTAAGGAATGGGGCAATCCAACTGGTACTCCGATTCTGCTGATTCATGGTTGGTCCCAAGCGCATATGTGTTGGTCCCACCAATATTTAGCAGAAGAGCTACAAAAATTTAGGTTGGTAGCTTTTGACTTAAGGGGACACGGGTCGTCAGAAGCGCCCTTGGGAGAGCAATTTTATACCGATGGCAGATTGTGGGCAGAGGATGTTAACGCGATAATCACTCAGTTGAACTTGGATAAGCCTGTGCTAGCCGGATGGTCCTTCGGAGGAGTCGTCATAACCGATTATCTGAAAGTTTTTGGTGATAAGAATATTTCTGGTGTTAACTTCGTATGTGCTGCAATTCAGTTAAACGAATCTGCTATGGGAACTTTAATAGGACCAGGGCTTTTGGATCATTTCGAAGGCGCTACCTCCGAAGACAAATCTATTTATACTCCTGCAATGGAGAAATTCTTGAAAGGATGTTTTTCTATCCCTCTCTCGGAATCGGATTTCGAACAAGCGCTTAAATGGAATTTAAATGTACGGCCGGACGTTAGATTGGCACTAACGAGTCGGGACGTAGATGCTTCTAACGTAGTCAATCAAATCAGAGTGGCAATACTCATTACGCAAGGGACAGACGATACGATAGTATTACCCGCAATGGCCGAATCTATCACTGCAAATGCGCCAAGAAGTAGAACCTCTTGGTACGAAGGGATTGGCCACGCTCCTTTTTTAGAGGACATTAGTCGTTTTAATAAGGAATTGGAGGAATTTGCTGTTTCGTGCAAAGGAGGCTAGTTTCTTGAGCATGCATGACATGGGCTATTGTCCACTGATTTCTACGCCGAAGTTGGAAGCAAACCTGGGAGACTGTGATCTGAGGATTTTCGATGTTTCTGTGAGTATAGAACCGAACCCTAAGGGTTTCGGTTATATAACCCGGAGTGGGTACGAGGATTGGATGAAATTGCATGTACCAGGTAGCGGCTTCCTTGATGTAGTGGGAGAATTGTCGGACCAATCTAGCTCTCTCGGGTTCATGATGCCATCTACACAGGTTCTAGCTGATGTTTTAGGCGAAAGAGGGATAGGCGAAGATTCGACAGTTGTTCTCTACAGCCGGGGTATCCCGATGTGGTCGACAAGAGTATGGTGGATGTTAAAGTCTATCGGTTTGAGACGTGTTTTGGTGCTCGATGGAGGGTGGGATAAGTGGATCAAAGAAGCTCGGCCTACCAGTGTAAAGGCATGCGAATATGGGCCCGACTCATTATCGCTTCGTAAAGTGGACGATATGTGGGTGGGTAAAAAACAGATGCTTGATGCAGTAGAAAAAGGTAAACCTCTGGCTATCAACGCATTATCACCCGCTGTTTATTCCGGCGAAAAAAATCAATACGGCCGTGCGGGACATTTCCCGGGTAGCTGGAATGTATATTACGCTGATCTAATAGATGCTTCGACTGGCGAGTTTAGGAAGGTAGAGGACCTGAAGGAAAGTTTCAGGACGTCGGGAGCATTAGAAGCGGAGCAAGTCATCACTTACTGTGGCGGTGGTATTTCAGCTACTGTTCTATGCTTAGCTCTTCAACTTTGTGGACAGGACTCGGTAGCGGTCTACGACGGTTCTATGTCCGAATGGGTTCGAGATGAAAGATTGCCACTAAAATTAGGAAACCAACCGTAAATGAGCCTATTCGTCTTCGGGCCAAATCTGATTTAAGGTCCTGATTGCTCCCACAGCAGTCGGCCATCCAGAGTAATGTGCGCAATGAACCGCGATTTCCAGTAATTTTTTTCTCGGTATACCTAACCGTTTTGCCGCAGCAAAATGAAACGCTTGCTCTTTTTCTCTCCCGAGGGCTGTTAGAACCGCGCAAGTGACGAGCGACCGTTCTTTCAGAGGCAGATCTTCGTTTTGCCATACGTCGCCGAAAAGGTGCTCGAGGGTGTAATCTCGAAAGCGTTTCGGCATCCCGTCAAGGGCATCTCTATTTCCGCACAGTTCATCTAGCAAATCCTTTCCTTTTTCTTTTAGATCGTCACTCATATTTTTCTCCTTCTTCTTATGAATTCCATTTTCCATAATGGGTTTTGGTAGCAATAGGTTCTCTAGAGACAGGGCCAAAATTCCCTAGTGGATAGCCGATCGGAATTACAGACACAATTCCATATTCTTTCGGTATTTTATAATACTCGTGAATCTCTTCTTCGAACATTTGGTGCATCGTTGTTAAACTCGCACCTAGTCCTAGCGCTCTACAGGCGATTAAAATATTTTGTACGCAAGGATAGACAGAACCATAGGACGGAGGTGCTAGACCTATTCTTTGTTCTTTCGGTACCTTGAACGGCCAATCCCTTAGTCCCATTACCATAATAAGAACCGGTACCTCATGCATCTTTTCTCCTAAATGGACGGCGGCGTCAATACTTCTGCCAGCTTTCGTATCCTCAGTGTTTTCCAAAAATTTTCCAAAGCGCTCTTTCAGCCAATAGTTATAACGCTCACCGAAGAACAGCTTACCTTCTTTGTCTTCTATGACTAAGAAAGCCCAAGGTTGGGTGTTTTGACCGCTCGGCGCCCTTACTCCAGCATCTAAGACTTTATCGATTAATTCTTTAGGAACGGGATCCGCTTTTAGCCGGCGCATCGCCCGCATGGTATGTAAGATTTCGAAGATGTCTGTTTCCGTTGTCATTTTGCTATATTCTCCAATTTGGTGATCGTCTTTAGACTATGGCTATAATGTCTATACAGCCCAATTAAGGATACGGAATTATGCTTTGTAGACCATTCAGTATAGACGTTTCGTCGAAAAGTTTGAACGATTTAAAGTCTCGGCTTTCAAACTCCCGATTCCCTGAGAAAATAAATGCGCAAGGTTGGAGCTACGGTACAAGTCAGTCTTATATGAGAGGGTTTTTAGAATACTGGTTGGAAGAGTACGACTGGAGGAAACAGGAGAGTTACCTTAATACCCACATGCCTCAATTCATTGTTAAGATTGACGGCTCCGATCTGCATTTTGTCCATAAAAAAAGTCGTAATCCCGATGCGTTAACAATTGTTTTGACCCACGGATGGCCTGGATCTATCTTGGAGTTTCATAAAATGATTGATCTTTTGGTGTTTCCCGAAAGC
Source organism: uncultured Gammaproteobacteria bacterium (assembly GCA_964642505.1). Taxonomy (GTDB): domain Bacteria; phylum Pseudomonadota; class Gammaproteobacteria; genus TMED69. The sequence goes on from CAZXQY010000065.1 coordinate 4,626, forward strand.
TATGGCGGTGTACTTTCGGATGCCTTTGATGTGGTTTGCCCGTCTTTAGCCGGTTATGCCTGGTCGGAACCAGTCTATGGAGAGCCTTGTGATGTTAAAAAAATAGCTGAGCGCCAGGTTAAATTGATGAGCCGAATTGGTGTGGAAAGGTATGGGGTACAAGGTGGTGATTGGGGTGGTTTAATAAGTCCTTACATGGCACTCAGGGATGAGCGTGTGGTAGGAGTCCATCTTAATAGTTGCACAACAAAGTCTACCGATGATCCGAAAGAGGCAAAAGCTCAAGGAGTAGTTACAGGACGTTCAGCAATTTCGATTGACTACTATCGTGAACAAAAGGGGTATGCGGTTATCCAGGCATTAAAGCCTGATCAATTGGCTTTCGCCTTAAACGATTCCCCTTTAGGGCTGGCGGCATGGATTCTACAATGTTTTTATATGTGGAGTGATATCGACGGCGATCTGGAATCTCGTTTTACGAAGGATGAGCTTATTACTAATATTATGCTTTATTGGATAACTCAATCGATGCCGTCTGCGATCAGATTATATCGGGAGTCTTTGATTGCGGGAACGTTTGGGCCACCTACCGATTATTTGCCGACACCGACTGGGGTGGCTCTATTTAAAGATATCCCTAAGCCAAAAAGAGAATGGGCTGATGCTCATTACAATATTTGTCATTGGAGCGCCATGCCTGAAGGAGGTCATTTCGCGGCGCTCGAAGTGCCGAATCTACTTGCGGATGACATCCGTACTTTTTTTTCCAAAATCCACTAACACTTGAAAACTGAGTTGTTCAGAAAGGAGTGACTTATGAGAGAGAAGCAAATGTATGGAAAAGAACACAGAAGGTTACAAAATAAATTTGGCACTGAAAATTTAGCTAATAGACTAGAAGAAATGATTGTTAAACCTTCGCTGGATGAGCGTGATAAAGGTTTCATCGTCTCCCGAGATATGTTTTTTCTGTCGACCGTTGATAGCGAAGGCCGACCAACTGTGTCCTTTAAAGGTGGTGCGATTGGTTTTATTTCAGTCCTTGATGAACGCACCCTTGCATTCCCAAGCTATGACGGTAACGGCATGTTCTATTCGATGGGTAATATATCGTCTACAGGTCAGGTTGGTTTATTGCTAATCGATTTTGAGACACCGCACAGAATGCGAATTCAAGGTAGCGCTTCCATTGATTTTAACGATACGTAAATCGAAAAATATCCATCGGCGAATCTGGTTGTGAGAGTTTGCATTGAGAGTACGTGGATAAATTGCCCACGTTATATACCAAGCTATAATAGAGTTTCAGGCTCGAAATATATACCGGATGAGGATGGAAATACTCCCATCCCCGCCTGGAAAAAGCTAGAAGAGGTACGAGATGTACTAACTGCTCATGACAAAGAGGCAGTAGGGGCTTTAGGCGAGACGTTGACGATGGAGGAATATTCGAGGAAGGTTTCCGAAGGGGACGGGTGAGAGGACGGGTTTAGCTAAATCTAGGTTTCAAAAGAAATGCCGTAGCGGTTTGTTTTTTCGACTAGAGTAGTCCTTCGGACACTGAGTAATTTCGCGGCTGCCGAGACATTTCCCGAGGATCTTGCTAGAGCCTGTTCTATGTAATTTATTTCTATTTTTTGCAGAGCTTTTTTTAGTTCCAAACCTTCTCGAGGAAAACTGTCCTATTCATGAGACGGCAGAATAGAATTCTCTATCTCATTCCTAATGCTTTCATGGAAAAAGGATAGTGCCGGTTCGCTTGTGCCAAAAGTCAGGTTTTCTTGAGCGTGACTATTAAATCCGTTTTGAATGCCTTCTCCTAAGGGAAAGTCTTCGTTTTCCACCACGTGCATAACTAGTTCGAGATTCTTGTCCCAATGGTCTTTTTCTTGTTCCGATATCACGGGATCGGGCGTAAAAAAAGACATATGCGCAAGTGATTCTCCAGGATTATTCGGAGAAGGGTAAATTTCCCATAATTCGAGGTGATCCAATTGCCATATTACGAAAGAATTCGGAAATAGGAAGTAGATACCAACTATATGAGGGAGTAGGTCGAGCTGTTTTTCCGGTATCCCTCGGATGTTGCTGATAGTTTTCCTAGGAGATACGAGACGAAAATTTAGCCCGAACGTATCAAAAGTTTGGCTTCTATAGAAGATAGGGTTGATAGATGTTTTATGCAAGACACTAAAATGGTAAGACTCCAAGAAGGTGTCTACCGATAGTTTCCAATTTATTTTCGGTCGAAGCGTTTCCGTTTTATAGTGATGGAATTCGGCAAAATTATAAGCACTCAATTCAGCGCTCAATTCGCCCAATTGTTTCTCCAAAGTGGTAATCGATTTTGATGGTTGAGGGACTACCCATAGCAACCCGTCTTTTTCTACGGAAGGTACTGATCTTAGCGAGGATTCGGTTTGGCATTGCCGAGAGAAGCATTCATTTTCCGGTCTCGACACCAGCTTTCCATCAACGTCATATGTCCAACCATGGTAAGGGCAACTGAAAGTGTTCTTTTTCCCTTTACCCTCTGCTACACGAGCTCCCCTGTGTCTGCACACGTTTAAGAAAGCCTGAAAATTGCCTTTCGTATTTCGTGTCAATAGTAAAGGTTTCCCAGTCAGGTCGTGGGTCATATATGACCCGGTTTCTTTAATGGTAGGGCTTGCACCTACACACAGAGGTCTAGATTCAAAAAAGAGATCATTTTCTTTTCGGGCAAAGTCGGGACAGACGTACTCAATTACAGGTTGCTCATAGGGTGTAACGCTGAGATCAGTAGTTCCATTTTCGACGTGTTCTAATAGTTTTCGTGCTAATGCGGCTTGTTCGTGGTGCTCCATCCTATTACCCCATAGAAGCGATATTGACATTGTGCCGCAATCGATTCTCTAAAATCAACTATTCGGTAATCGAGCAAAAAGTTGTTTGCAACGGACATATTGTTTAAAAGTTTCTAAAATTGAACTATGCTTCATTCTTAAAGGCATTCGAAGGAGAGGAGGCATGGCTGTAAATCTAGTTAATTTCGGTGCCCCGAAAGTACCTGAAGCGTTGCATCGAGGAAGTGAAGAGCTGCCTTGGGCGCGTTTTTGTGATGGAGTACAGTTTCAATTACTACAGGTTGATGTGGAAGCCGGATTATGGGTGGTTCGAATAATATTTGAACACGGGGTGACCATTCAACAGCACAAACATACTGGGGAAGTTTATGCTGTCACTTTTAGTGGTGCATGGAAGTATTTGGAGTATCCAGACACTATTAATACTGCATTTTCTTACTTGTACGAGCCAGCAGGCTCTATACATACTTTGACGACTGACGTCGCCGACGCAAGTGGATTAACGGATGTCTGGTTTGCCATCCAAGGCGCGAATCTAAATCTCGATTCTGAAGGAAAGGTAGAGAGTATTGTTGACGCGGGGAGTATACTTGCCTTGTACAGAGAAGAATGTGAACAAGGAGGTCTCCCTGTGCCCAACATTATTGGTGCAAATTGAACAATTTTTAGTACAGTTTGTTTTTATAATCGTCCTCCACCCACCTATCCACTTCTAAGGCAGTTTCTGGATCTACGCTTTGACCACCGGCAGTTTGCTCAAGAATCATTTTGCCAATGCTTGGAAGTTTACTCCGGTCATGTTTACTATCGTTCTCCCACAGCTTGGATCTCCTTATGGCTTTGGCACAGTGGAGCATTGCGCCCTCTACCGAAATTAAAATTCCTAGTTGAGGAATTTTCTTATTGACGGCTGAGCGCTCTAACAGCGTCGGTTCCTTTACGACTTTAGCCTTACCATTAACCCGTAAGCAGTCATCGAATCCGGGTATCAGGAAAAATAGTCCAATGTTGGGGTTCTCAATTAAATTCGATAGTGTATCGACCCGTTTGTTACCTGGCCGTTCAGGTATGAATAGCGTGTTTGCGTCAATTACTTGAACAAATCCTGCCCGATCCCCTCTTGGAGAAACGTCACTTTTGCCTTCTTTATTAGCAGTGCCAACTAAGACAAAAGGACATCTATCAATAAACGCTAGACAATATTTATCCAAGTGTTTAATTGCCTTGGCTACGGCTAAATCAGCTGGGGTTCCTACGAAGGTGCGTAATTGTTCTTGATTATCGAACACGTTATCAGGGTGTAATTCCATGGTGGTAGTTCCTTTTCTCGCAGAGTACTTTGATGTGACTCAAGGATAGGATAATATTGCTCGAAATTAAACCGTTAGAGTCGCCTAGATTGCTCCTTTTGGTTGTCGAAAGCCGATTGGTTTGAGTAATCACAGTACGGGTGATTTTAAACAATATTAAGTACAGGAAAGGAGCTCTAAAAGGGGGGTGATATGCTGATTTTTGTTCCGAAAGAATCTTATCCTGGAGAAAATCGGGTTGCTACTACCCCTAATGTAGTCAAACAACTGATCAAACTAGGATATGAGGTTTCAGTTCAGAGCGAGGCGGGCTTGAAGGCGAATTTCAGTGATACCGCGTACAAAAAAGCTGGTGCTTCAATTGTCGAGGCTAATGTTTCTTCCTGGAAAACTGCTCAAGTAATTCTAAAAGTCCGTGGACCGGTTTTTAATTCATTTCTCGACGTTGAGGAAATCGATTTGCTAGAAAAAGGTCAGACGTTAATTTCTTTCGTTTGGCCTGGCCAAAACGAAAATCTTTTGGAAGCGGGTGCAGCGAAAAAGATTAATTTAATCGCGATGGATTGTATACCTAGAATATCACGTGCGCAAAAGATGGACGCTCTCAGTTCAATGGCCAATATAGGCGGATACCGAGCGATAGTCGAGGCGTCAAACCAATTTGGTAGATTTTTCACAGGACAAATAACAGCAGCTGGAAAAATACCTCCGGCTAAAGTGTTGGTTATCGGGGCGGGAGTAGCTGGACTTGCCGCCATCGGTGCAGCGAAAAGTATGGGTGCTATAGTTAGGGCTTTTGACACTCGTCCGGAAGTGAAGGAACAAGTAGAAAGTTTGGATGCAGAGTTTCTAATGCTTGACTTCGAAGAAGACGGAGCAGGGACAGGTGGTTACGCCAAGGTTATGAGCGAAGAATTCATAGAGGCTGAAATGGCGCTATTTGCTGAGCAAGCCAAAAACGTAGATATAATAGTGACGACCGCTTTGATACCTGGCAAACCGGCTCCTAAGCTGATAACCACAGAAATGGTTGAAACGATGGCAGACGGGAGTGTAATAGTAGATTTGGCCGCCGAACAAGGTGGTAATTGCGAACTCACGGTTCCCGGCGAAATAACTAAAGCTCATGGTGTGAACCTAATTGGCTTCACCGATTTACCAAGTCGTTTAGCAACTCAATCCAGTCAAATGTACGCGACTAATTTGAGGCATCTCCTGTCTGATATGACTCCGTCTTCGGATGGAAATTTAGTCTTCGATTTAGATGACGAGGTTGTACGAAGTGCTACTGTGGTTCATGGCGGAGAGGTGATTTGGCCGGCACCGACACCTAAATTGTCGGTAGTTCCGGAAAAGAAGAAATCTGAACCTATTACAGTAAAAGAAAAAGTCAGCAATCCATGGGCTCAAATTATGGTACTAGGCGTCGGCGCATTGTTACTTTGGGCGCTTGGGAGCGTTGCGCCTTCTGCTTTTATGTCTCATTTTACTGTGTTTGTATTAGCCTGTTTCGTAGGGTATCAAGTTATCTGGAATGTCACCCCGGCTCTACACACTCCTCTTATGAGTGTGACGAACGCGATTTCAGGCATCATCGTAATCGGAGCTCTGCTACAGATCTCGTCTACTTCTATGGTAACGGTTGTTCTAGCTTCTGTATCGGTTTTGATTGCGACTATAAACATCGCCGGTGGGTTTCTAGTTACCCGACGAATGTTAGAAATGTTTAAGAAATAGAGGATAGAGACTAATGATTTCAGGTACGGTCACTGCAAGTTACATAATCGCGGCTATTTTCTTTATTTTGAGTCTTTCGGGACTTAGTCATCCAGAGACCTCCAGACGTGGAAATGTTTATGGGATGATTGGAATGGCTATCGCGATAATTGCTACAGTAGCCAGTGAGAGCGTCACTGCGTACGGTCATTTGGTCGTGGTAATGTTAGTCGGCGGGACGATCGGGACGTTTTTAGCGAAGCGAGTCCAGATGACGGAAATGCCGGAGTTGGTAGCCATGCTACATAGCTTTGTTGGTCTCGCGGCTGTTTTTATCGGCTTTGCGAGTTATCTTGAAGGGCCCCATTTTGAGGGTGTGGAACAAACGATCCACGATGTCGAGATTTATTTAGGGGTCTTGATCGGGGCGGTCACTTTTACAGGCTCGGTTATTGCTTTCGGCAAATTGAGGGGCCTGATAGATGGTAAGCCAATGACGATACCTGGTCGTCATTGGCTTAATTTGTCTTTAGGTGTAGCTTGTATCGTTTTGGCTTGTTATTTCGTAGACGCTAGTAGCGTCGAAAAGGGTACAGTGTTGCTCTCTGTGATGACTGTCATTGCTTTCCTATTTGGTATACATATGGTGATGGCAATAGGTGGAGCGGATATGCCTGTTGTCGTCTCAATGTTGAATAGTTACTCGGGATGGGCTGCGGCAGCTACTGGTTTTATGCTCTCAAATGATTTGCTCATTGTGACGGGTGCTCTGGTCGGCTCTAGCGGAGCTATTCTAAGTTACATCATGTGTAGAGCTATGAATCGGAAATTTCTAGCGGTAATAGCCGGAGGATTCGGTACTGGAGGAGGTAGCGCAGCTAGTTATCAAGGTGAGGCTGTCAGTCTTACCAGCGAAGATACTGTTGAGTTATTGAAGGACGCGGGGAGTGTCATAATAGTGCCGGGCTACGGCATGGCTGTGGCCCAAGCACAAGGCGTGGTGAATGAAATCACAAAAAGCATGAGGAAAACGGGCAAGAAGGTTAGATTTGCGATACATCCAGTAGCTGGACGCATGCCGGGACACATGAATGTTTTGTTGGCGGAGTCCAGAGTACCGTATGATATTGTCTTAGAGATGGATGAGATTAATGAAGATTTTCCCGAAACAGATGTGGTGTTGGTCATCGGGGCAAACGATATTGTGAATCCGTCAGCTCAGACTGAGCCAGATAGCCCTATTGCAGGAATGCCTGTCCTAGAAGTATGGAAAGCGGGAACGGTGGTCGTTCTGAAAAGAAGCATGGCTAGCGGTTATGCGGGTGTTGATAACCCGTTGTTTTTTGAAAATAATACTAGAATGTTGTTTGGAGATGCCAAACAGAGTTTGGATTCAGTGCTGAGAACTCTATGAATTCTCAGTGATATACTAGGGCCAAACTTTCGCTGCGAAGTTCGGGTAGATCTCGCGTATTTTTGACGATACTTCTTCTCTTAGGAGAGTCAACATAGATGGAGTTGGGAACTTGGTTATTTCCGGTTTCGGATGGTGTTCAAAATCAAACGCAGTATTGTCTAATACTTCTTCTAACGTGTGACCCGGATGGATAGTTTTTAAGGAAAAGTGGTTCTTGTCTTTATTAAAGTCGAAGACACAAAGATTAGTGACTAAATGACTAGGCCCGCCTGGTCGGTAAACTTGATTCGGGCTGGATCCGGGTGAGCTAATAAAGTCTACTGAATCTACGAGGGTTTGACGAGTATGTCGCTCCCTGAAAAGTATTACTTTAGGAACCAAAAAGTAAAGGTAGGCAGACCCGAAGGATCCTGACCAGCGAGTATGCTGGGTCGGGTAAGGACCAACACCTGTCAGGTTAATATTAGCGGAGCCATCGATTTGCCCTCCACTTAAAAAGAAAGTGTCTATTCTTCCTTGACCAGCAAGGTCGAATATTTCCACACCATGATCTGGTCTGAAATCGGGATTATCACTTCCCAGTATATACAGTTTTTTCTTTTCTTTAGCTTGGTAGTCCGATAATAAAGCTGCAGAGCCTGGGATAGGCGAGAGCACGCCTACTGCTATAGTGTTGGAAGGCTTGATTAAATCGGCGATCGTAGCGATCAATAATTCTTGAATATTGTACTGCAACGTTCTTAGTCTTTTTCAGGGTTTAAGCAGCTGTTTTGCAGAGGGCAAGTCGCCTATTTATCCAGTCGCAAAATCCCTCTTGCGACTTAGCTGCTTTGGCATAGCTTCGTATCGTCTCATAATCTGTATCATAGGAGTTCGGTAGATTCAGAGGTTGCGCTCCACCGACAGCAATCGCTACGCCCGCAACGTAGAAGGCCGGAAGAGTAGCCGGAGCTGTTTTAGAATCTCCCAGTAGATCAATGTCTGTGATTTTTTCGACCGTCACCAAGGTTTGTCGTGACGCATGTGCTAGAAGTTTGAGTTCTTGTTGACGACCCAGGTAGATATTCCCTTGCCTATCAGCTAGAGGAGCATGAAAGATAGAAAAATCTGGTTTTATTGCTGGTAAACACACTATTTGCTCATCGGGATTAAAAGGATTATCTATTACTTTAATATCTGACCGATATCTCAGAATATCGGATCCAAGTAAACCCCTTAGTGGCATGAAAGGGATACCTTTCTCCGCAGCCTGCAAACCGGCATAAATAGCCGGACATGTCGAATCTTTGATTTCAATCGATCCGCTCTTGATAGCCTCTGTGAAACGAGGCGCGGGTCCAATTTCACCGAGCGATACGCCGGATGTTTCGAGGGTTTTCACGCATCCGGCTCCAATAAACATGTCTATAAGTAGCCCTCCGGTAGGCACAGTCACCAGCTCGATGTTATTTATTCCGCTATCAATTATATTTAGGCCCAGTTCTACGGGTACTGATGAATCTTTGAATATCGCTATTTTTACATTACAAGGGATTTTTTTCGCTAGCTCCTGGCAAGTAAAAAGTTTCATAATAAGACTCGGCGCTTAAAAGGTTCCTAGTTATTTCGGTCCGTAGGCCAGAAAAACGTTTCCAGGCATTCCGAATAAGCCGTACCCGGAGGTAAAGTAGACCCATCCATCGACCACCGTGGGCCCGGCGCCCTTTATAGAACCGCCATGTGCTTTTACGCCATTTACCGTCTCGTAGTCCCTTTTGGTGTCGATGTCCCAGACTATCTGGCCGGTTAATTTATTGTAAGCTCGCATATGGCCGTCCATAGAGGCGGAAAGGATCACGTCATCTAGTAAAGTGGCAGCCGCCGGTTGCCCGGCATTACAACCGGGTATCTCTAAACAATCCGGCGGTGGTGCTGGGGTATTCCATAGTTCGGTGCCGTCTGAAAAGTCAACGGCGTATATGCCCCCCGCATGGCCTGGCATAGAAGTAGTCTCCCAGACATCTGAAATAGGTATATAGGCATATTTCTCGTCCGCTACAAAGCCCCATTCTATTCCACCTAATACCCCTCCAGGGGAAAGACGTTTTTGCCAAAGTATTTTTCCTTTTTGGTCGGGGTCGAGGGCATGTAACACGCCAGATTTTTGTCCGGCGAGTAACACCCTTTTACCATCAGTAAGTTCTCTTATGATCGCAGAAGAACCAAAGTCAATATCTGGCCCGCATTCCTCGATCGCTACAGGATCAGCATTAGGAGCTGTACAGGCTGTGGTGAACGCATCGTCGGCAGTGGTCTGCACAAACCATTTGTGCATTCCGGTTTCTAAATCTATCGCAACAATGGCATCACTGGTATCGGCTGCGGGAGCGGAATATGAGTCGCCGGTCGTCGCGTAAAGGACACCTGCTTTGGCATCAATGGTTGGTTGAGACCAAACCGCCGCTCCTGAGGGTCCCCAAAGTTGGACACCTGTCGTCATTTTTTTTGTTTTTTTCGGTTGTTCCGGGATGATAAAACTCTTCCAATTTTCTTTGCCACTTTCTGCGTTGTAAGAAACAATACTGCCCCTGAAGGTACAACACTCGTAGGTGGCCGATCCTCCTGCCAGTTCCTCAAACGAAGCGAGACCAAAATAAAGGCTTCCTTCGTACAAAACGGGCGAAGAGGTAATCCGCGCATAGGGATGATTGTCTGTTTTCACTTCCCAGATTTTTTCTCCAGATAGGGCATCAAAAGCGTATAGCCAGGCCTCATTATCGCCAGCATAAACCGTAAGTGAACCGTTTTTCCTTGGAGCCACGATTATCGCAGCTCGAATATAGCTATTTGTATCGGCTTTCCAGTAGGCACAACCACTTTTTCTATTAAAGGCATAAAGGTCACCGTTAGGAGAGCCGAAAAAAATGACATCACCTACTACAGCTGGTTGCACGGTTACTGTTATAGCCCCTTCAAATCCGAAAGCCCATTTTAGTTCAAGATTACCGAGGTCGGATTCTCTTAGACCGGAATGCTCCAAAGGTTGATATCGAGTTGCGTCCAAGTCTAGTCCCCAACCTATCCAATTCGGTTCTTCGTCAAGCATCTTTTTGTTTTAATCGATAACAGCCTC
>CAZXQY010000066.1:0-14340 GCA_964642505.1 uncultured Gammaproteobacteria bacterium
AGGTGGGAGCTTCGCCATCTGAGATCGGCTCATAGCTCTGGGGATCGGTTTTTTGCCATGACAACCTGCACACGCTTTTTCGAAGGCTTTTTTGCCGATCGAGTCATCGTCTTTCGTTAAAGCGTTCGAAGAAAAAAGAATAAAACACGCCGAAATAAAAGCAAACCACACGATCTTTTTCACAAGTAACTCCCTCTCTACTTTCAGCTCTAATTGTTTAATGGATAACTAAGCAGCCTGAACTATACTAAAATTTCTATTTTTCTGTATAAATAATGCCTCTTTTTGCCTCGAAGTCTTCAAGTAAGAAACGTTCTTGAGGTTTCTCCGACGCTGTTTTTGGAATTTCAGTGACAATTTGTAAGTACTTAGGTACGAAGTTGCCTTCTAGGTTTTTTCGGCATTCTTCGAATACTTTATCGGAATCAAAAGTTTCATGATCTGTGGGAACTACTGCCGCAATTACATCCTTTTCTCCCGGCACGCCATTAGCACTCGTCACACCATAGACAAACACGTCGTCAATTTGATTATTTTCGGCGAGTTCTTTTTCTACGAACGCCGGATTGATGAAGTCACCGTTGTATCTGATGCCGCCCCCTTTTCGATAGAGAAAGTAATACCAACCATCCTCGTCCCGATAGCCGACATCACCCATTCTAAGCCAACCTCCATCGGTCTTTTTATTAGATGCCTCAGCATTCTTGAAGTAGGTCACAACCGGACAGGAACCATCTTCATTCTGAAAAACGATTTCTCCAGGTTCTCCAGGCGCTAATTCGTTGTCTTCGTCATCGACGATTCTCCCTACTAACGTCTCTGGCGGTTTGCCAATGCTTCCCACCCGACCCCCAGGAGGGTTGATGGTGATCCCGCCCTCTGCGGCTCCGTAAAACTCATAGACGTCGCATCCAAATCTTTCTTGGAAACTAGTCCAAATATTGGCAGGCATCCCTGCGCTTAGCACATAGCGAACCGGATTGTCTTTATCGTTAGATTTAACGGGTTCACTGTAAATGGCTGTCGTCATTCCACCTAATAAATTAAACATAGTACATCGATATTGTCTTGTTATGTCCCATAATCGAGACTTCGTAAACTTTTGACTGAAGACGGCCCTCAGACCCATAAAAAGCGTGGTTCCGAGGGTAATGAGCTGGGCGTTAGCATGTGTCAGAGATAGCCCGGTATAAGGTCGATCGTCCGGTTGCAGACCAAAAGCTTCTCCTAAACTAGCCACAAAGCCAAATCTCGAATAAGGCGATAGTATCGCTTTCGGATCGCCCGTAGTACCAGATGTATAAAGCATTTGCATCGGGCTCTCCGCATCAGTGACTTGAATTTCCATCTCTTCGGATTTGGTCTCTAGGATGTCAGTGAAGTACCTACTGCGCAGTGGGGTGTTCAAGTTTGAACCTACGACCCAAAGCCATTCGAGTTTCGGGCAATCGCCAATTACTTCAGCTAAATTTTCTAAGGCGTAATCTCCTAAGACGGCCCCCTTACAATCGGCGTGGTTCAGCATGAATGCCAGTTTTTTACCTTTTGTACGTGGATCGATGGGGACAAAGATTGTGCCTAAAATAGATGATCCAACCATAGTGTCTACAAATTCAGGATGGTTTTGCATAATGATTGCGAAGCTCTCTCCTTCGTCCATGCCTTCGTTTTGCAGACAACTGGCTACTTTTTGGCCATGAACCCATAGCTGGTCATACGTGCGCTTTTCGTCTCGAAATTTTCCGTTTTCGTCAACTTTAACGAAGGTGAGAACGTCCAATGATCCTAGAGAATCTTTCTGATTCGCGATTATATTGGCAAGTATGAGGCCTTCATCGCCCATTTTTTAATGTTCCAACACAGAAATGACCATAGCAGCTGCATCTTTTCCTATATAACCACCCCCGTTTTCGGCTAGGCCAATCCTAGCTCCTTCGACTTGACGCTTACCAGCTTCTCCTCTCAATTGGGTCACTAATTCATGCACTTGCGCCAGACCGGTTGCTCCAACCGGGTGTCCTTTTCGCAGTAATCCGCCCGAGGGATTGACGGGAGTTTTTCCTCCTAACTTGCTATGGCCCTCTCTGATAAACGCGGCTCCCTCTCCTTTCGGGCAAAGACCAAGAGTTTCGTAGTACATCAGTTCAGCTGGAGCCGATGCGTCATGCAGTTCGACAACGTCAAGGTCTTCAGGGCCAACTCCAGCAAAATCATAGGCTTTTTTGGCCACAGTTTCAGTGACGCCCGGTTGACCATCGTCATAATCCCAACCAGAGTTCAGTACACAAGACCTAACCTTGACTGAGCGATCTCCACCTAATCTTTTCGCCATCTTTTCAGAAACGATTACTGCGGCTGCGGCGCCGTCTCCTATCGGTGAACACATCCCAAGTGTCAAGGGATAACTTATTTCTCGGGTCGCCAATACGTCCTCAGTGGTTAGGATATCGCGATATTGAGCTTTAGGATTCAGGCTTCCATGGAAGGAGGTCTTTGCAGAAACAGCAGCGAAATCTTCTCTGGTGCTTCCGTGATCTCTCATGTGCTCAACTGCCATAGCAGCATAAATATCCATAAATAAGGAACGAGTATTCCCAGCGCCATCACCGTCGACATCGATGCCGGCTTCTTTTATGCGGCTATAGATTTTTTCTGTCACTTCGTCAAAGCTTTCGAAATCGACGGCACCAGTAAACACTGAAAACGTCTTGGCTTTGTCTTCGCAGTACAATTTTTCAAATCCGACGGCCAGCACAACATCATAAACGCCGTGGGAGACCATTGTGCAAGCTTGCTGAAAAGAAGTTGCGGCTGATGCGCAAGCATTTTCCACATTTACGACCGGGATTTCTCCGATACCCATTTCTCGAAGAGCTGCCTGTCCTGGTACCATTACTTGTCCAACAGTGACCGCGGTGCCGGCCGTAGCCATGTAGGCTGCCTCTAATTGATTAATTTCCACCCCAGCGTCATTTAAAGATTCTTTAATCGCTTCGATCGAAAGAGACTTCAATGTGCGATCAGCGTGTTTTGTAAAATTAGTCATGCCGACTCCGGCTACCCAAGCATTTTGTTTCATTTTAAAACTCCAAGTTTTTATACAGGCTTACTGCCGATCCAATCATATTCCATCTAGGCGAATTGAAAAAGGGTACTTTAGGTCTGAAAAAGGTTTTGGGAGAGCGGTACAAAAAGAAATTCGACTACTGACGGGCAAATAGGCTGATTTTTCAAACACTAACCACTAATATTCCTTCGTTCGAACCAGAGAAAAGATCTAGGTAATTTTGAGGCAAAGATTCGAACCCTTTTCTCACATCTTCTTTTAAAATTAACTGTTTCTTCTCTTCCCAATGTTGTAATTGTTGGATTGCTTGCGAAAACTCTTCGGCATAATTACGAGTAAGAAAACCCTCCATTCTCACACTCCCATAAATTAATCGCATCATATCCTCGGGACCACTAGCGGACTGTTCGCTATCATAGGTCGAAATTTGTCCGCAGAGAACGATGCGGCCAAATTTAGCCATGTGCTGTACGGCGTTCCGTAGTATATTTCCTCCTACGTTATCGAAATAAATGTCAATTCCATCTGGACAAAGTTCTTTGAGGCAAGAATCGATATTTTCTGATTTGTAATCGATGGCGCCTTCTAACCCGATTTCTTCGGTTAGCCAAGAGCACTTTGTAGTACCTCCTGCTATCCCAATAACGCGGCAACCTAGTAGCTTTGCGACCTGGGCTGCGACACTACCGGTCGCACCGGCAGCCGCGGAAACGACAACCGTTTCGCCACTTTTGGGTATTCCAATTTTTGTGAGACCGAAATAACCCGTTAGGCTATTCAGGCCAAATTTGCCAATGCTCTCGACTGGGGTTAAATTTTCTGAGATAAGGTTTAAGGGACGCAGCTTCGGGTCGATGATCTCATAGTCTTGCCAAGAGGAAAGAGTAGATATTTTGCTTCCTACTGGGTATGAGTCATTCTTGGATTCGACAATCTCCCCAGCTGTTGGGGCTAGGATCGGTTGCCCCAACTCTATAGAGGGGTAAAGATTTTTGGAAGGTGGGTCCATCCAATTTCTCATCGTCGGCGCACATAAGAAAGCAAGATTCTTCATTAGAATGTTTCCATCTTCTAATTTCTTGATATCAACTTTGGTTTCTTGAAAAGTAAAATTATTTATCGATAAGCTACCGTGTGGGCGAGACTTAAGAATCCATTGGCGATTGTCAATTTGTTTCAAGACGCTATCTCCCAATTTGTTGTTTTATAGTTAGAGTGTCTAAAAAATCCCTTTGTGTTGGACGCCATCTACTACTACAGTAGTGCCAGACACCCAACTTGCTCGACCAGAGGCTAGGAACGTAATGACATCAGCCACCTCTTGCGCAGTCCCTAAACGTCCAAACGGAATACTGGATAATACCCCTTCATACATATCAGGATTGTTATCTTTCACAATGTTCCAAAATCCTCCGTCGATCCAAATAGAGCCTGGAGCGACGCAATTTACTCTAATATTTTTTGGGGCTAATTCTTGCGCCATAGTTTTCGCGTGATTAATCAACGCAGCTTTGACGGCTGCGTATGCTGGTGGACTACCGGCCTCCATTCCGGATATCGACGACACGTGTATTACAGAGCCACCACCAGCAGATTCTAGCCAAGGAACTACAGTTTGGGTTGCCCGGACACTCGCCATCAAGTCTACATCAAAGCTTATTTTCCAACCTTGTTCATCATCGGTCAAACCAAAACCGGAGGTGTTGTTTATCAATACATCAACACCGCCTAAGCTATCGACAGAATTTTGGAGAAAATTTTCGAGTTGTTCTTTTTCGCCGACGTCGCAGATTTCAGAAAAAACTGTGACACCTTGTTTTTTCAGTTCGGCATGAGTTTCTTCTAACGACTCTTTTCCTCGCGCACAGAGGGCTAGGTGAGCACCTTCTGCTCCCATAGAAACAGCGACAGCTTTGCCTATCCCTTTGCTCGCCCCGGTTATAATCACGCGTTTGCCATTTAGACCTAATTCCATGAGAAGGACTCCTTCATCGTTTTTGATTATTTAAGATAATTGTGGACAACCTTTCCGTCTCCAAGAGTAAATTGACTTTCATAATAGAATCCTCCGTTCACTTGCAATATCGGAATCTCATTTAATCTATCAGCAGGCGAAGAACCGAAATTTAAAGTAGCTGGACCTTTATGAACTTCCTTGACAGAGATATTGGAAAGGGTGGTGAGAGTTAATTGATTTACTTCATCGGGGAGCTTGTTCGATACAGACGGTATAACTTTGTGACATATCCAGTCAGGGGTACCCTCGATATCTTTAGTTGTCCCAAAGCTCTCAAGTCTTACGGCTACGTCTATTAACTGAACTCCTCCTCTTTCTACTGTAGCCCTTACCACATCGTCAGTCATATTTAATGTAAGGCGTCCGATTTTTTTCGGCCAACCCCAGATTTCTCTTCCGCCGCAAGTCGCGACGTCGTTATCCAAGATTAGGTAGTTGCTAAAATTTACCAATCTTCGCTTAAACCGCGCCAAAGTAAATAAATGGGCTTCCAAGTATCTTCCGAATCCAGCTCCGAACATCTCCGAGACCAGTAAAAACATTTCGTTTTCGGCGTTTGGAATTACTGGATTCGGTACTAGTTCCCTTAAGATTTGACCGTCTGTTACGAATTGAACGAGAACCTGCTTAATTTCACGATAATGATAAGGCGGTTTTGTATATAAGCCGGAGAGACTCGGCATACTGTAACCCCTTGGCTTAACACTAGAATTCCTACGGGCGACGTGGTTTTTCATTGGATGTACCTTTCCCTAAGATTTGCGATAATTGTGAGATTATAACCATACAATTCATCGAATTACCTTTTTTGTTGTAAAGTGGTAGAAATATTTATCAGGCCGGAGCTGAATTTTATGTTGAGTAATACCGTTGTTGGAATTGGTTGCGTTTTATTTAGTTTAGTTATTGTGTATTACATGTTTCCGGGACTGATTTTTGTTCTGTCGTTAAAGATAGGTCGCCTCAAAGGCGGATTGGCCAAAAAATCAATCGTGATCAAGGATCACACGATCACCTATTTAATTGGCGGAACTGGCGAGCCTTTGTTACTCCTACATGGATTCGGAGCGGACAAAGATAATTGGACTCTTATAGCTCCTCATTTAAAACAAAAGTTTCAATTGATAATCCCTGACTTGCCTGGTTTTGGTGAGAGTAGTTTTCTTACTGAGAAACAATACTCCGCAAAAGACCAGGTGGAACTCTTGACCGTTTTCCTTCAAGAGTTAGGAGTATCAAAGTTACATGTAGGGGGTAACTCAATGGGCGGTTATCTTGCTGCGCTGCTCGCTTTTCGATTGGGGTCGGATGTTAAATCGGTTTGGCTGCTCGCTCCGGCTGGAGTAACAACCGACAAAAATGAAGAAGGAGTAGCTCTGATAGAATCGGGAGATAATCCACTAATTATAGACAGTGAAAAGGAATTCGAACGCCTGATTAAATTGTGTTTTGAGGTTCCACCTCTAACACCACAACCCATAAGGTCTTTTCTCTATAAAAAAGCTAAGAGCAGAGCTGGCACTAATAGACGGTTGTTTTCGGACTTGATAGGTGACGAGCTGCCCCTAGAGGGCAATCCTCTTGAATTAGAAAAGTTTATTGGAGAGTTGAAAGCGAGGGTTTTACTGGTTTGGGGGGACAAAGATCGAATCCTGCATTCCGACGGACTGGAGGTCCTGTCACAAAAGCTGGATGAATGTGAGAGAGATTTTCAAAGTGTATTGATGCCGGGTATGGGTCATATCCCAATGGTAGAGCGACCCAAGGAGACTGCCCAAGATTTTTTAAGATTTTCCAGTTGATAGTTATGGCTAAAATACTACCAATTATTGTTGTATCGAAACACGAAAGCATCGCCCTTATTATCTACTCGGCCAGACGAGGGAAGCGGAAAATGGGCCGTTAGAACTTGGGTGCCTGCCTCACAGTGTTTCTGCAGAAAATTCAGGCGAGTGGTCGCCGCCAACTTCTTGTCAGCATCAAACTTAAAATTCCAGCTAGGATATTGACATTGAATAGGACTATGAATCAGATCTCCTGAAATCACTGCGGTTTCTCTTCCATCTTGCACTCTAATCGCACAATGGCCGGGTGTGTGGCCTGGTGTAGCTTCAAGTCGCACAAACCGGTCTAGTTCGAAATCGTCCTCCACTAATTGGGCCTGTCCGGCCTCAATGATAGGCTGTACGTTTTCAATAAAGGTAGGATCGCCATAGTCGTTATATAGTTTTTCGGCATAATTGCATTCTTTTTTTGAGAAGATGTACTTAGCATTTTTAAAGGTAGGTACCCATGTCCCGTCGATCATTTGGGTGTTCCAACCACTGTGGTCAACGTGCAGATGGGTGCAGAAAACAAAATCGATTTCGTCAGGATGAGTTCCCTCAGCTATCATGCCGTCACGGAAAAAGGTATCGGACTTATCATGCCAAGGTTGAAACCATTTGACTGATTTGTGATTGCCAACGCAACTGTCTACTAAAATCGTCGCACTCGGAGTATGGATTATGTAACTTTGTATGGGCATTAACATCAAATCGGTTCCCGGCTCCAAAGCGTTTGGTTCCAACCAGTGCCTATGCGGCGCTAACAAATCTGGGGTTGCATCAGGGAAAAAATCGTAGATGGACATAAAGGGTCCGTTGTATTCGATGACTCTCCCAATTTCAACATCATTTAATTTGAATCGTTTCATGGAAATAATTGTCCTTCGAAGTGTGTGATCGTTTCTATGGCTTGTCGGTCAATTTCCAATGACCATTGCTTTCTGAGACGACTTCGTCTTCTCTAAGCTTTATTAAGTGTGCATGCAATGACATCGACGCCCATTTATGTAAGCTAGGGTCGACATCGTCATAAACTAAAGGAGTGAGCATGTCTAAATTCCCACCACCGTAGGAAGTGACTGCCTTTAGAACCTTGCGTTCCCTTTGTAGCCGATGCTCAATTAGGCGCTTAATTTCCTTTTTAGGCTGTTCAATTATTGTGCCGTGACCTGGTGCAACGAAATCGAATTCGTATCGAAGGAGGTTTCGGAGAGATTCTATATATTTTCTCATGTTACCGGCGGGAGGTACAATAACGACGGTAGAGCCCTCCATCATGTGATCGCCCGTCATGAGTAGTCTGTCTTCTTCGACGAGGAAACAAACATGGTTGGAGACATGACCTGGGGTTAGGATTGCTTGGATTGTTCGAGTGTCTGTTTTGACGATCTGGTCATTTTCAAGGGATTTTGCGTCTGAGAAAGTCGAATCTTGGAAGCCGTCATTGTCAATTATATTTCCTATGAGAGTTGCCCCAGTTCTGGAAGCTAGGGCAGCGGCGGCAGGGGAATGGTCTTTATGCGTGTGAGTTACGACAACCCAAGCTATTCGTTCGCCGAAATTGTTAAGGATTGCATCCACATGTTCTTCTATAAGTGGTCCCGGGTCTAATATTGCGAGTTTTTCTTTTCCTATTACGTAGCAGTTTGTGCCGGGTCCAGTCATTGGTCCCGGATTTTTCGCAGTGATTCTCATGACTCCCTGGGTTAGTTGTACCGGTTTCAAATAAGAAATATCTGATCTGAGAGAACCCATTCCTGCAACTCCTTATTACGATAATTATACAGTCATCAAAACTTTAGTTATAAAGCCGCTGTCTAGATTTTTCCGTTCGTGACGTTGAATGGAATTATAGCTAAAGATCCTCCACTACGTTAGTGGGTCTGGGTCCCACGAATTAATTTTCGACAAAATACCTGTTCAGCTTTCTACTTTTAATGGCGATGTGTTAGTTTGCAGCACTATGAAAAATATTTTAGGAGCTCAAAATGGTGCATCAAGTTAATGTGGCTGAAGGAATGGCGAGCCAGACAGAATGGGTTTCTATGGACGAAGACGGAAACTTTAATATTAAAGTATTGTCTGTAGATGAAGGAAGGAAATCGGTAGAGGTATTATTTAAAATAAAGGGTGGATATCGTTCCGGTGCTCATAAGCATACTTGTGAGACTCACGTATACGTAATTAAAGGAAAAGTGAAAAATCATTCGATAGGGTGCACTTTCTCTGCCGGCGATTATTGCTATCAGCCACTAGATGACGTTCATGATGAGGAGTTTTTAGAAGATACGATTGTATATGCGAGTTATAGGGGCGATAAAAACACCTTGGTAGAGTTCTTGGATGATTCCGGCGCAGTATGCGGAGAATTCAAATTGGACGATTTTCGGGCTGCGATGTAGGTAGACAGATTGGAAGCACTTATTCTAGACGGGAAGTCCCTAGCCGCAAAAAGTGAACAAGAATTTGTCGGCAGAGTCAAAAAGATAGTGAAAAGAAACAACGGTTTGAAACCGGTTTTAGCAACCATTCTTGTTGGAAACGACCCGGCCTCTACTACGTATGTTCGAATGAAAGGTGACGCTTGCAGTAGAGTAGGACTGGATTCGTTGCGAGTTCAACTCGGGAAGGAGACAACTACTGAAGAACTAATGATTGAAATAGATAAGTTGAATAAAAATAGTAGAGTGCAGGGAATTCTTTTGCAACATCCCGTGCCTCCTCAGATCAACGAAAAATCTTGTTTTGATATGATAGATGTTCAAAAAGATGTAGATGGCGTGACTTCGCTGGGCTTCGGCATGATGGCTATGGGGTTGCCGGCTTACGGTTCCGCGACACCGGGAGGTATAATGCGACTTTTGACGCATTACGGTATCGACTGTGCTGGTAAGCACGCTGTCGTCGTTGGTAGAAGCCCGATACTGGGTAAACCGATGGCAATGATGTTACTTAATGCGAATGCGACGGTAACCATCTGCCATTCTAAGACCGGTAATCTAAGGGAAGAGATAGGACGAGCCGAAATTTTGGTAGGCGCAGTCGGAAAACCCGAGTACATTAAGTCGGCTTGGATAAAGGACCAAGCCATCGTTGTCGATGCTGGGTATCATCCTGGAGGCATAGGCGACATTCAAATCGATTTAAAGAAGTGCAATATTAACGCCTATACGCCGGTGCCTGGAGGGGTAGGGCCGATGACGATTAATACACTAATTTTGCAGACAATCGAAGCTGCTGAAAGGAGCAAGATCGGAGACGAGTGACTTACGGATTTGAGGAAACTTGTGTCCAAAGCTAGGGAGGAGAAGTTTTGAATCAACAGGAACATTTATTGACGGGTATTCGAGTTTTGGATTTTACGCGAGCACTTGCGGGCCCTACATGTACGCGAATGTTCGCGGAGATGGGAGCGGAAGTGATTAAAGTAGAATCGGCACCAGATGGAGAAATGACCCGCCGGCTAACGAAAATGAGGGCTGATAGAAGTTTTTATTTTATTCAACAGAATTTAAATAAGAAAAGCTTCTGTGTTGATCTTAATCAAGAAAAAGCCTTGGAATTGATAAAAGAGATAGTCCCATATTGCGACGTGGTCGTGGAAAATTTTCGTCCAGGTGTAATGGATGCGATAGGATTCGGATTTGAGACTTTAAAAGAGCTGAAAGAAGACATTATTCTTTGTTCAATTTCTGCATTGGGACAGAAAGGTCCTCTATCAAAAAAACCAGGTTACGATTATATAGCGCAGGCCTACTCTGGTGTAACGTCAATGATAGGAGAGAAAGACGCTGCACCTTACATTCCTTTGGTTGGACTTGGAGATATCAGTACGGGAGTTCACGGAGCATTTGGTATAGCTGCTGCCCTGTTGCATAGGGCAAGAACGGGTAAAGGACAGCACTTAGATATCGCTCTTTTAGATTGTTATTATCATTATCACGAATTGAATGTTTTCCAATATTCGGGAAGTAACGGTGAAATTAAGCCTACAAGGGGTGGTAGACACGTTACCTATGTGTGTCCGGCCGGGGTTTTTGAAGGAACAGGAGGGTACATCGTGTTGATGGGCTTTTTACATCATTGGGAAGACCTTTGTACTGCAATGGATCGAAAAGACCTAATTGATAAAGAAGGTTGGTCTACAGATCCGGATCGGTTGAACCGGCAAGATGAGGTGGTCGGTTTGATAGAAGGATGGTTGCAAACTTTCGGCGACATCGATAGTGCTATTGCAGTTTTGGAGAAATTTGATGTTCCGTGTGCGCCAGTATTGAGCGTTGAGGAAACTGTCAATCATCCGCACCATGTTGAACGAGGGACTGTTCGAACAATTAACGATCCTCTAGCAGGTAGTTTTAAAATTCCGGGACATCCAATCAAGACGTCTGACTATCCGTCTGAGGGAACTTATAGTGCGCCGATACTCGGACAACACAATTCGGACATACTTAAAAATATACTGGGAAAATCAGAAGAAGAAATCGAACAGTTGGGAAAAGAAGGTATCACTTGCGAAGGTGATACATAAGATGCTTTGGGTGGGCGCTGAAAGAGATGATTGAAAAGATAGAGGGACTGACTGAAGAAAGACAAATGATCGTGGAGACAGCGCGAGAGTTTACAATGAAAGAAGTCCTACCTGTCGCAGATCGACTGGATCCGGAGGAAGGAGAAATTCCAATGGAACTTAGGGATAAACTTTCCGAAATGGGGTATTTTGGTATCCGCATTCCGGAGAAGTATGGAGGAAGTGGTCTAGGTTGTTACGAATATTGTCTTGTTTCCGAACAGCTTGCTCGAGGTTGGATGAGTGTGGCGAGCATTGTGGCTCGAGGAAATGGAACTCTGACTGCAGATTTATTAAGTGATGGGCAAAAAGCCGAGATTCTTCCTAAAGTGTGTAGAGGTGAATACTTAGGAGCCATGTCTCTTTCCGAACCGGATACGGGTTCTGATCTAGCCTCTATTTCGTGTCGAGCTACTAGAGAGCCGGAAGGTTGGAAGATAACAGGCAATAAGTATTGGTGTACCTTTGCGGATGGTGCTGATTATATCCTATTATTTGCGCGAACATCTTCGATCCAAGACAATAAAAAACGACATCTTGGAATTAGCGCCTTTCTAATCGAAAAGAAAAGAGGACAATTGCCAGAAGGGGTCAAGGGCAGTGTCATTCCGAAAATAGGGTATTTCGGGTGGAAGACATGGGAACTGGCGTTTGATGGTTTGATTTTACCTTTAGATACCTTGATAGGAGAAGAAGGTCAGGCTTTTTATGCTTTAGCAAAAGGCCTCGACGAGGCTCGGGCACACACGGCTGCTCGTTCAATTGGTTTAGCTCAGGGAGCACTGGAGGACGCAATAAATTACGCCCAAGAACGAAGGCAATTTGACGCCCCAATTTCGCAGTTTCAAGACATGAGGTTTAAGATAGCCAGGATGGCTACAGAGATTGAGTGTGCTCGCAGGCTCCTCTATTTCGTTTGCGAGTGCATAGACTCCGGTCGTCGTTGTGATCAGGAGGCATCTATGGCCAAATATTATGCTAGCGAAATGTCGGAACGTGTCACTAGCGAAGCACTTCAAATTTTGGGAGGAGCTGGATACACCAAGCTGCATGCGGTGGAGCGACATTGGAGAGATGCACGTTTAACGAAAATTTTTGAAGGAACCTCCGAAATTCAATTAAGAATAATATCAGATAATATTCTTGGTAAGCCTGAAATCAGATGAGGTCGGAATGAAACAATCAAATTGGAACTGTGGTATATGGAAAAAGCATCACTGAGTGAGGGAGTTTTAGCGGGTGTCGTTGTGCTCGATCTAACGCAAATGCTTGCCGGCCCGTATTGTACCATGATGTTAGCTGATCACGGAGCGGACGTCATTAAGGTCGAACCCCCGGAGGGAGATATGTCAAGGCGTTTGGGTCCCTACGCTGACTGTAATGGAGATCGACGGCACAGCGGCTATTTCCACAGCATAAACCGGAACAAAAGAAGCGTTGTCTTGGATTTAAAAACTGAGAAGGGGATTGCCGTACTCGAGCAACTAGTCGAAAGAGCGGATGTGATTGTAGAAAACTTTAGAGAAGGAGTCATGGAACGTCTGGGTATCGCGTACGAGAGTCTTCGGGAAATCAATCCTCAGTTAGTTTATGCCACCATCAGAGGTTTTGGGGACAGTAGAACGGGGAAAGGACCGTTTAACTCTTGGCCGGCCTTTGATATTGTGGCTCAGGCAATGGGTGGGTTCATGTCAATGACCGGCTCGCCCGAGCTCCCAACCAAGGGAGGGCCTGGAGTGGGTGACATCGTTCCAGGTTTGATGTGCGCATTTGGCGTTGTGGCTGCGGTGCGACAAGCAGAGCGCACGGGTTGTGGTCAATTTATAGACGTGAGTATGTATGATGCAATGGTCGCTTTTTGCGAAAGAATGGTATACCGCTATTCCTTCGCAGAGGAAATATCTGTAGGAGAAGGAAACGAGCACCCATTGGTTTGTCCTTTCTCAGTGTATCAGGCGTCTGATGGATGGTTTGCTATCGCTTGCCCGCTAGACACACAGTGGGAGGCATTGATTGAAATTGTTGATTCTGAATGTCTTAAGAAGGATATTCGTTTTCAAACCAATGAGCTACGTGTTGCCAACGCAGATGTACTTAGGGCAGAGCTAACAAATTGGACTATCTTAAAAACGAAGGCAGAGTTAATGGAACTATTAGGGGGAATAGTTCCTTCCGGAGCTGTCAACAACATAGAGGATATTTTAGCTGATCCGCAGTTAGAGGCAAGGGAAATGCTGCAAGAAGTCGATTTAGGAGAGCAAGGAACTCGTATACTAGCTGGTGTCCCGATAAAATTTTCAAATACTCCTGGTGGCGTGAGAAAGCCTGGTCCCGATTTAGGGGCAGACACTGACTCGGTTCTGAGAGAATTTGGCATTGGGTTGTAGGTAGTAAAGGATAAAGGTTTCTGCTTTATGGATTTTAGGGTCAAACTATGAAGTTAGGAGTTATGAGTTTCAATACAGAGTATACGATCCGAGCCGACGTACTGGCGGTGGCTGCAGAAGAACGGGGGTTTGACTCGGTTTGGTTCCCCGAACATACCCACATACCTTCAGATAGGAGAACAGAGTTTCCTGCTGGAGGCGCTTTACCCAAGGAGTATGCTCATATGTCCGATCCGTTTATTAGTTGCATGTCTGCGGCGGCAGTGACAAAGCGTATTAAAGTAGGAACCGGAGTAAGCTTGGTTCCACAACATGAACCGATAGCTATGGCGAAGACCGTTGCTACGTTAGATAGACTAAGTGATGGTCGTTTCTTGTTTGGCATTGGAGCTGGTTGGAATGCTGAAGAGATGGAGAATCATGGTATTGAATACAAGGAAAGGTGGAAGGTTTTGGAAGAGCATGTGAAAGCT
>CAZXQY010000067.1:0-14030 GCA_964642505.1 uncultured Gammaproteobacteria bacterium
GATTCGAAATATTGCTATCGAACACAGCGGTTATTCTGTCTTTACTGGCGTGGGAGAGCGAACAAGGGAGGGAAACGATTTTTATCATGAGATGCGCGAGTCGGACGTGTTGGACAAAGTATCGCTAGTATACGGACAAATGAACGAACCACCTGGTAACAGATTGCGAGTTGCTTTAACGGGGCTAACGATAGCTGAGAAATTCAGAGATGAAGGGCGCGACGTTTTGCTCTTTGTAGATAATATCTACCGCTATACATTAGCGGGAGTCGAAGTTTCTGCGTTGCTAGGAAGAATGCCTTCGGCTGTAGGGTATCAGCCAACTTTAGCGGAGGAAATGGGACGGCTTCAAGAAAGAATTACTTCTACGAAAGACGGTTCTATAACTTCCATACAGGCGGTATATGTGCCCGCGGACGATTTGACAGACCCTTCCCCTGCAACAACTTTTGCACATCTGGACGCTACTGTAGTGCTCTCTCGACAGATCGCAGAATTAGGAATTTACCCTGCTGTCGATCCGTTGGATTCTACCTCTAGGCAGCTAGATCCTCTTGTGGTAGGTCAAGAACACTATGACACTGCCAGAGCAGTGCAGAATACGTTACAAAGGTACAAAGAGCTTAGAGATATAATAGCTATTTTAGGCATGGACGAGCTTTCTGAAACGGATAAGCTTGCTGTTTCGCGGGCCCGTAAAATACAGAGGTTTTTATCCCAACCATTCTTTGTTGCCGAGGTCTTTACAGGTAGTCCCGGTAAATACGTGTCTTTAAAAGATACGATAAAGGGATTTCAGGCGATCGTTGATGGAGAGCATGATGATCTGCCTGAGCAATCTTTCTATATGGTAGGGTCTATTGAAGAAGCTGTAGCTAAAGCGGAGCAGGTGTAAAAAAATATTGGCTGAATAATTATGAAGGTAGAGATTGTAAGTGCTGAGCGAGAAATTTTTTCAGGCCTCGCAGAGATGGTTTTCGCGCCTGCAGTGGAAGGTGAAATAGGCGTGGCTCCTGGCCACGCTCCGCTCTTGACCTTACTAGGACCGGGAGAGGTTCGCGTCAAGGTTTCGGACGAAGAAGAGGTTTCTTTCTATATTTCGGGTGGGATGATTGAGATACTACCTAGAATGGTGACTGTGCTATCGGACACCGCGGCTCGAGCAGAAGATCTGGACGAAGCGGCGGTACAAGAAGCTCGGGGGGCAGCGGAAAAGATGCTTGAAGAAGCAGGCGCAGCTCCGTTGGATTATGCTAAAGCTAGAGCACAATTGGCTGAAACAGCTGCGCAGATACGTGCGATTCAGAGGTTGCGTCGTCGCGCAGGACGCTGAAATTTTCAACTGTGGTAGCTTCTGTGGTTGTGACAAACCGTTTTAAGATGGGCTATAGGTATCGGGTAACGGGGGATTAATGCCAACTAGAGTAATCGTTCTGGCCGCGGGTCTCGGTAAGAGAATGAATTCAAGGTCACCTAAAGTTTTACACAGCGTAGCTGGGAAGTCGATGATCGAACATGTTCTCGATGCCGCCGAACCACTAAGCGAGAAACCTCCTATAGTGGTTCATGGCATAAACGGCGACGCCCTCAAGTCGAAAATGTCTAATAGAAAGATAGATTGGATCTTACAAAAAGAGCAGCTTGGAACTGGCCATGCGGTTTTACAAGCGTTGCCATTGTTGAATGATTCGGATCTGGTGCTAATTCTGTGCGCAGATATTCCCTTGATAAGAAACTGCACTCTTAAAAATTTGATCGACCATGCTGTTGACGGGGATGGATTTTCGATTCTAACCGTTAAGCTAGAGCAGGCCGGTGGTTACGGTAGAATTTTTCACGATAGACTCGGATACGTAGTTAAAATTGTGGAGACTTCTGACTTAAAGGGGAAAGAGTCAGATACTAAAGAATGTAATAGCGGAATTTTTGCCGTCAAGGCTAATTTGCTGAAGCGGTGGTTGCCTAGACTAGAAAAAAATAATGCACAGGGAGAGCTATATTTAACCGACTGCGTATCTTTTGCCTCTTCTGAGGGCTTTCCTGTTTCCTCTTTGCAAATCGAGGATCCTTCTGAAGCGATAGGCGTTAATGATAGGCAACAGTTAGCGATTGCGGAAAGAAGTTTCCAGAAACGTGTTGCTACTGAATTGTTGAAATCCGGCGTTACACTGTTGGATCCAGATAGGATAGATGTTCGGGGTGATTTGGTTTGTGGGCCGGATGTGATCATAGACGTGAACGCTATTTTTATCGGTCGAGTTATTTTGGGGGCAGGTGTATACGTTGGGCCGAATAATGTTATTAAAAACACTGTTATAGGCGAAGATTCTGTTGTCCAAGAGAATTGTGTTTTAGATTCAGCCTCGATAGGTTCTGATTGTAAAGTTGGACCGTTTTGTCGACTTCGCCCCGATACTATTTTGTCTACAGGAGTGACAATAGGTAATTTCGTAGAGATAAAAAAGACTACGATTGGTGAGGGTAGCAAAGTAAATCATTTGAGCTATGTGGGTGACACGGAAATTGGTCGAGAGGTAAACATCGGAGCGGGTACTATCACCTGTAATTTCGATGGCGAAAACAAAAACAAAACAATTATCGAGGATTACGTTTTTGTAGGATCGAATACCGAATTGGTAGCTCCCGTGACGATCGGCAATGGAGCTACAATAGGAGCTGGCTCGACCGTTACCAAAGACGTGGAGGATAAAACGCTAGTAGTCAGCAGAGCCACCCAAAAAAGTATTAGCGACTGGAAACGTCCCAAGAAGAAATAAAATGACCGTTAGGTGTAACTTGGGCAACTAAAAAGGTGAATACGTGAACGATATACATTTAACGGCAGACATTTGTGACGAATTTGATCAACAGGCTATTATTTTGGCGCCTATTTTTGCAAATTATGGAGGAATAACTGTTTTTGAAGGTGAGATAGTTACGCTAAAAACTTTCAACGACAACAGCTTGGTGCGAGAAATTCTTAATGAAAAAGGAAACGGAAGAGTGTTGGTGATAGATGGTGCGGCCTCTATGGATTGCTCTTTATTAGGAGGAAACTTAGCCCTATTAGCTAGTCAAAACGATTGGGCAGGCGCTGTGGTGAATGGTTGCGTGCGCGATTTGCTGGAATTGGTTTCTATCGACTTCGGAGTAAAAGCTATTGGTGCTAATCCGAAGAAAAGTGTCAAGGCGGGAATTGGAGAAAA
Source organism: uncultured Gammaproteobacteria bacterium (assembly GCA_964642505.1). Classification (GTDB taxonomy): domain Bacteria; phylum Pseudomonadota; class Gammaproteobacteria; genus TMED69. The sequence goes on from CAZXQY010000067.1 coordinate 3,207, forward strand.
AAATGTGGAAGTTTGTGTAGGCGGTGTTAAGGTTTTCCCTGGCCAATATCTTTTCAGTGATCCCGACGGAACAGTGATTGTTCCGTCGTCTTTAGTTTCAAAACCCCAAGGGACGAAGAAGTGACTGATAGTTTCAAAGTCGCCTGCGTCGAAAATTGCGCCGGAGACTCGATGGACGATAACCTTAAGAAGGTGGAACGTCTATTAGAGGGAGCGGCTAAGGAAAAGCCAGATTTAATCTGTTTACCAGAATTTTACTGTCTGCTCGAAAAAGAAGATTCTGCTTATATAAATGAGGATTTGCTTTTTGAAAAACATCCGGCCTTACACCATGGTAGCGAAATGGCTAGGAGACTAGATTGTTGGGTCTTACTCGGATCGATTCCGGCATTTTTTGACGGAAAAACGATCAAGAATCGCAGTGTGATGCTCAGTTCAAATGGAGAGGTAGCGGCCTACTATGACAAAATCCATCTTTTTGACGTGGCTATCCGGGACGGGCAGGTATACCGAGAATCTCAGACTGTCTCAGCAGGAAGCGAAGTGGTGACCGTAGATCTTCCTTGGGGCCGATGTGGGTTAACAATATGTTATGACGTTAGGTTTCCTCATTTATATAGAGCTTTGAGTAAGTGCGGAGCTCTATTTATAACCGTTCCCGCGGCTTTTACGTATAAGACGGGGAAAGCACATTGGCATACCCTTGTACGTGCACGGGCTATAGAAAACGGATGTTACGTTTTCGCTCCATCTCAATGCGGTACGAGGTTTTGGGGGAGAAAAACCTTTGGTCACTCACTAATAGTAGACCCATGGGGAAATATTTTAGCGGAAGGCACAGGTGAAGAAGGAGTGATTTATGCGAATATAGATGTTTCGTCTGTCGCTAGAGCAAGAACGATGATTCCGTCTTTGGAGCACGATCGTGAAATTTACGTTCGAGGTCAAGTAAAATCGTGAATAAAAAAGAAGAGATCTTGAATGCTGATGCACCAATAGTAGTGTCTCAAAAACGCCATTCTAAATTTTCTAAAGAGGAGCTTCTAGACTGTGCTAATGGCGTGCTATTTGGGGAGGGGAATGCCCGTTTACCGGCACCACCGATGCTTATGTTTGATCGCATAGTGAACATTAATGATACAGGTGGTAAGTATCAGCGAGGATCGATTATTGCCGAATTAGATATTGTGCCGAGTCTATGGTTCTTCCAATGTCATTTTGAAAACGATCCTGTTATGCCAGGCTGCTTAGGATTAGATGCGATGTGGCAGCTGGTCGGTTTTTTTCTTGCCTGGAAAGGAGGTCTAGGGAGGGGTAGGGCCTTAGGCGGTGCGAGCATACAATTTGCAGGCCAAGTGACTCCAGACAAGAAAAAGGTACTTTACAACGTAAGTATGAAGCGTATAGTTGCTCGTTCTTTGACCGTAGGGATTGCTGATGCTCACATGGAAGTTGATGGGGAAAAAATCTACGAAGGAAAAGATTTGAGAGTCGGTCTGTTCTTAGAAGACCAATTGTAGAACTTTTTTCTATCTAAACGGTTACTTGTTCATAACCTCTAACGATTTCCTGGTAGCTTCTAAGGTTAGTCGAATATGTTTGTCCTCGTGTGCAAAAGAGACGAAGCCTGCCTCAAAGGGGGAGGGCGCAAGATTTATTCCGTTAGCCAACATTAGATGGAAAAATTTTTTGAAAAAATCAAGATCGCATTCAAATACATCGTCTAGGCAATCGACTTTATCTTTATCAGTGAAAAAGATTCCAAACATTCCGGAGGTATAGCTACATTTTAGTGGCACACCGAACTCGCAAGCTATCTGTTCGAATCCTTCGCAGAGTTCTCTTGTCCGGGTTTTGAGTTTTTTGTATTGGTCGGGATCATCTAGAAGATTCAAGGTGGCGACGCCACTGGCCATCGAAATTGGATTGCCCGAGAGTGTTCCAGCTTGATACACAGAACCTAGTGGTGCTAAATTTTCCATAATTTCAGTAGGGCCGCCAACGGCCCCGACTGGCAATCCACCACCGATCACTTTTCCTAGCAAAGTTAAATCCGGGCCGATCCCAAACAATTCCTGCGCTCCTCCTCGAGCTACGCGAAAACCTGTCATAACCTCATCGAAAATCAATAGACTTCCGTGTCGAGAAGTTTGTTCTCTCAAGCACTTCAGAAATGATTTGTTGGGTAATACACATCCCATGTTGCCCGCTATTGGTTCTACGATTACTGCAGCAATTTTTTGGCCTAGCTTTTGGAAACACTTCTTGACGGACTCAGCGTCATTGAAAGGTAACGCTATGGTTTTCGAGACTACATCATCAGGGATTCCTGCAGACGCGGCTAAACCAAAAGTTAGGGCTCCCGAACCAGCTTTTACTAATAGAGAATCCACGTGTCCGTGATAGCATCCTTCAAATTTCACTATTACATCTCTTTTTGTAAAGCCTCGCGCTAATCTTATAGCAGTTAGCGCAGCTTCAGTTCCCGAGCTAGTCATCCGTACCTTTTCAATGGAGGGGATATTTTTTATTATCAGTTCGGCGAGTTCGTTTTCTATTCTTGAAGGAGCACCAAACCCAAATCCGTTTGACGCTTGTTTTCTGACAGCTTCAACAACAACATTATTACCGTGTCCAACTATCGCCGGGCCGAAACTACCGACATAGTCTATATACTCTTTTCCTTCTATATCCGTAACAATCGCTCCTTTTCCCTTTTCAATAAATAAAGGGGTTCCACCCACGTTTGAATAAGAACGAACAGGAGAATTGACTCCACCTACTAATAAATTTTTAGCCTGGTCAAATAATTTTTTGTTATTCATTTGTTTTTTACCTGCGGAAAAGACTATTGATTATTTTTGCAGAGTTATACGGATTACCGTTTTTAAACACGGAGGCTACGCAAGCTAGGAGGTCCGCGCCGTTTTCCAACAGGAGCAACCCATTCTCAACTGAGATTCCCCCGATTGCGACGATAGGCACGTCGATTTCGGCAGAAGCCTCCCGTAAAATTTTAAGAGAACATAGAGGCGCGTTTGTCTTAGTGGACGATTTAAAAAAACTTCCAAAGGCGACGTAATCTGCTCCTTTTTTCTCAGCATTTAACGCACGCTCTAAAGAATTGTAGCATGAAACACCTATGATTTTGTCCTCTCCCAGCGCTGCTCTTGCAAGTTCGTAAGAAACGTCTTCTTTACCTAAATGTACCCCGTCAGCATTGGCTTTAAGAGTTAGCTCAATATCGTCGTTAACTATAAAAGTCGCCCTGTACTTTTCACATATAGATTTGATGTCCAGTGCCGTTTTTAAAACACGGTCTCTCTTTTTTCTATCTTTCTGCCGAAACTGAATAACCGAAGCTCCTCCTTTCAAAACAGCCTCTATAGCTTCTATGCTATTTTCTTTTTCGGGTAGATTGTCAGGGGTTATCGCATACAATCCTTTAATCGGGAAGCAGGGTTTGGTTCTCATAGTTTGTACAAACGGTTTGGTAACGATTGTTTGGTGTTGTACGACATGGAGTGGCGAACTGTTGAGTGGGTATATTGTTGGGCGAGTATTAGGGATTGGCGTAAATTTTTACCTTTTGCCAACCCACAAGCTAGTGCGCTTGATAAGGTGCATCCTGTTCCGTGAGATAATTCAGGATAGCGTTCCATAGTGAACTCTATTTTAGCTTGGAGCCGTTGAGAGCTAAAAACGTTAATAATTGAGCTGTCAGTGGCTTTCTGGTCAGTCGCTAGTATTGCCCCAGCGCCCAAATCTAGGAGCTTTTCTGTCGCTAGCTCAGGATTCGCGTCGCCGCCCAAACTTGATAATTCATCTCTATTTGGGGTCATTATGGTCACCAAGGGCGCCAGGTATTTTGCCATAGTCTCGGGTACTTTTTCATCTACTAAGTCGGTGTCGGAACATCCTGTTTTAAGCACTGGGTCAAGAACGATCGGGCAGGCGATTAGGTTTTTGCCGATATAGTCGGCTAATTCAACACAAAGATTAACGGTAGGTATCAGACCGATTTTTATCGCATCAGGGGTAAATTCTTCTAGGAGCAAATCCAATTGTTGAAGTATAAAATTACTTTCTATTTTCACCATTTGTTTGAAAGTTCGCGTGTTTTGACTTGTGAGAACCGTCACTATGGTCAAGGCTAGACACCGGTTGGCAGCGCAAGTTTCAATGTCTGCGAGGATGCCGGCCCCACTAGGATCGTGGCCTCCAATCACCAGAACGGTAGATTTTTGTCTTCTATCGGAGGTTTCCCTTTGGGTCTGAGATAGGCCTACCAATTTTTTCTTCCTTTTGGTTTTTCTACCAAGGTTTCACTACTGCCAACAAGGTGATGGCTACTAAAAAAAAGACCGGTATCTCATTCAATATTTTGAAATATAGAGAAGATTTCCGATTTTCATTTTTGGCAAAATTTTTCCTTATGCATCCTAAGTACAGATGAAAAACAATCAGACTAAAAACTAGTGCTAATTTTAGATGCATCCAGAAATTATTTGCCAACCAATCGGAACCTCTTATCAATATCAATCCTAAACCGCTGCTCAAGGTTAACAATAGAGCGGGTAGCATAATGCCAAAGTAGAGCCGACGTTCCATGATTTTAAAACGTTCAACACTCTGTAAGTCTTTCGCTTCAGAATGGTAAACATAAAGCCGTGGGAGATAAAAGAGCCCCGCAAACCAGGTGACCATGAATATTATATGAAGGGCTTTTGTCCACAAATACATTATTGTTTCCTCAACCCGTATTTAACATGAAACTGACAGTTTCCCATCAGATTATTTCTAGAACATCTTCGCAAAGGTATTTATTGAATTCAAAAAAGTGGGGCCGTTTGGATGTTCTTCTCGCAATCTTTTAAACGCTTTCGGGTAATAGCCGTAAATATGCTTCTTAACTAATTGACTCATAAAGAAATTAGCGTTAGATTTTAAATGCTGATCCACGTTTTTGATGTTTCATAGCGCCCTATCGTGTTAAGTAGTGAAATAATTCTAAATAGAAACGGTTTCGGCGACAGCCGATCAAATACTAGGTGGCACCTTTATCTTGTATGCTATTTTACGGGGTTTTACTCAAAAATGAAATTAGTGATAAGACCACATCGCCCCCTGCGTACCGCATGTGTTTACGTGCTATTGCTTTTGTCGGTATCTGTCGCTGTTTTATACGCGTCCGACTACGGGTTTTGGAGATCTTTGTCAAATGCGATTAGTTCTAGCGAAGGCTTCAAGAAAATGTTCGCCGAAGTGAAAAATTTGAGACGGGAAAATGCGGCGTTGCAATCTCGGGTTATGAAACTTAGTCGGGTGGAAGAAATAAGTAGTCAACTCAGGAAGAATAATCATGTTGAGCTTGTACGTCTGCAAGATGAGGTCGCTGTTCTCGAGAGTGAATTAGATTTCTACAGAGATATCGTCCGGTCCGCGGAGATCGATGAAGGCCCCCGGGTGAAAGGACTCAAGATTACGCCTCTGCACGGAGGTAGTCGTTTTGAATACCAGATAGTGATGACTTACATTAATAAACAACACCGATTTGCTGAAGGTCGTCTGCTTATAAATTTTTTAGGAGAATTAGACGGAACAGAAAGAAATATTGCTTTTAAAGAACTGGTGGAATCTGGGAAAAAAGCGTTAAAATTCAAGTTCAAACACTTTCATCTGTTTGAAGGGACTTTAAAGATGCCCAAACAGTTTGTGCCGCTTCAAGTTCAGGTGTCTGTAGCGGATAGCCGAGGGAAAAAATATCGACAAGACAATACTTTTGACTGGATTTCTGTTCTGAATTGAGGGGAGCGATATGTTAATAAAACGATTGCGAAAACCACGCCCCACTAAAGTAGACTCATTAGTGGGACAAAATTCGCGTGTATTAGGGGAATTTCGGTTTTCTGAAGGGCTACATATAGATGGACTTATCAAGGGAGATGTGGTTTCTGATGCTGGAGAAGCAGCGACTTTGACTTTGAGCGAACATGGGACTGTAGAGGGCCATGTTAGAGTCCCTTTCGTAATAATATCGGGTGTAGTTAAGGGTGATGTTTATGCGGACGATTACGTCGAGTTAGGGTCTACTGCTCAGATTGAAGGCGATGTATACTACGGATTAATTGAGATGGCTATGGGCGCTGAGGTCAATGGAAAGCTGGTACGAATAGTAGAAAATTCTGACGCTAGCAGTACAAAATTAAATTCGACCAATCTTAGTTTTGGCTTAGAAAAAATTTGATGGATGCTCAACGGTTTAAGTGAGGTAGATTTATGGAGATCGAAAATGAGGAGTCAGTAGCTTTTACTGAAGCTGCGGCTACAAAAGTTCAGACTTTAATTGATGAAGAAGATAAAACGACTGAACTGATGCTGAGGGTATTTATACAAGGAGGAGGTTGTTCCGGATTCCAGTATGGATTTACTTTTGATGAAAAGGAAAATGAAGGGGATACGGTAGTTACAAAAAAAGGGGTTAAACTTCTCATTGATCCCATGAGTTTTCAGTATCTCGAAGGAGCGGAAATAGATTATACGGAAGGCTTAGAAGGCTCTCAGTTTATTATTCGAAACCCGAACGCGACTACTACCTGTGGATGTGGTTCGTCCTTTTCAGTGTGATTATGCGTGAACGGCTCCTAGTTCCAAATATTTCACTGTATCGCTAGTGACGAGTTTTACTGGTAGATTATTTACGCGCATATAGGCGAGCCAAGAGAAAGCAGCAGCTTCGATGAAAGAAGGGCAGTAACCCAAAGCGTCAGTAGAGCTAATTTTTCGCATTGGAAATGCAAGTTGAAGCGACTTAACTAAGTTCTTGTTGTAATATCCTCCCCCACATATGAAGATTGGTGAAGAATTGTCACTTGAAGATAACGTAATAGCTGTTTTTATTGATTCGACTGAGAACATTAAAAGAGTAGCCTGGATGTCTTCTGGAGACTCGGGTTGTTGAATACTTTCGGCTATCGTTCGCTCTAAAAACTCTATATTAAATAATTCTCTGCCAGTACTTTTAGGCGGAGGCTTTTTAAAATACTCGTGGTCTAAAAGTTTTTTGAGAAGACTTGGGATGATTTTTCCTGAAGCAGCCCATGAACCGTTTTCATCGTAGGGTCGGTTGAGATGGATTTTTGTCCATTCATCCATGAGGCAATTACCTGGCCCAGTATCTAAGGCAATAGGGTGATCGGAAAGGCTATTTATGTTTGCGATACCGCCGATGTTCAAAATAATTCTTTCACTATTTGAGGGGCCGAAACACCAATCGTGGAAGGCTGGGACGAGAGGCGCACCTTGCCCACCGAGAGCTACGTCAAGACTCCTAAAGTCGGCTACGGTGGTTATTCCCGTTAGGGCGGCAATTACTGCGCCGTGCCCGATTTGCAAGCTGTAAGGAGTTGGAGGAGCAGGGGAATGTTTCACAGTTTGACCGTGGCTGCCGATTGCTATTATCTCGGAGCCCTTTAAGTTTTGTTTTTTGAGTGCTCGATTGGCAGCCATCCCGAAATGACGCCCTATATTGATATCTAAGGTAGCCAATTCATGCGGTGTCGACTTTTTCTCTTTCAACACAATTTCTTCGAGCTGCGAGGAAATTGTTTTTGGATACGGAACGTTGATTTTCTCGATAAGCGAGATTGAAGTTTTTCTGATGTCGGTAAGCGCAACATCTATTCCATCCATACTGGTACCGGACATAAGTCCTATGAACAGACCTTCTTTCAACACAAACTGTCCCACACTGTTTAATTCACGAAATCAGACGGCTTGTGGCGCCTCTGATTTGCTCCTTCTGAGATGGGTCTCACCGCAAGTTCCGCTTCAGAAGATTTAATTTTTTTGTCGGCAAGTAATTCTAAATGCTTAAATAAAGGTTTGGTATTGTCTTGGAAATCTTGGTACAAGCTTTCGGTGATAGGATCAGCAGGAGGAAACTTTACCGTAAGGGGGTTTTTATGTTTTCCGTCAATTCGGAATTCGTAGTGAAGGTGGGGGCCTGTCGCAAGGCCAGTTTTCCCGACGTATCCAATGATTTGCCCCTGCTCGACATAGGATCCTGACTTTAGCTTCCTATTATATCTCGCCAAATGCGCGTATAACGTACTGTATCGATGACCGTGATTCAATACGATCGTCTTGCCGTATCCACCATTCCAACCAAGATCATTTACTTTACCGTCTGACGTCGCTCTTACCGGCGTTCCTAACGGAGCAGCGTAATCAACACCTGTATGAGCTCTAATTTTGTTCAAAATAGGGTGTTTTCTTTTCAAGCTGAAGCGAGAGCTAATACGAGAAAATTCAAGGGGTGCCCTCAAAAAAGCCTTTTTCATAGCTTCACCTTCGGGGGTATAGTATGTAGCCACGTTGTTCGCTAACGGATATACCGCGGCACGCGACACGTTTCCTTTATTTACAAATTCGGCGGCAAGTATTTTTCCGGGGCGGAGAAATTCCGTTCCCTTGAAAATCTGTTCATAAATAATCGTGAACGAGTCTCCACGTCTTAGATCCAAAGCAAAATCTATGTCCCAGGCAAAAATCTCCGTGAGCTGCATGATAGTGGAGTCTGACAATCCTGCTTCTTGGCCATCCGTAAAAAGCGAGTTTGTAATGATCGCTGATGCCGTGGCTAGTTTAACGATAGGCTCAACAGACTCCAGGCGGCTGATTAACCGACCATCGATTTTTTCCAGCCATATGGACGATAGGTCATCTATCTCTATAGCGATGCTTAGGATTTCTTTTTTACGTAAGCCAAACTTGATCAATTGGCCCGGTCGTAACCGAGGAAGAATCTGAGTTTTTCTGTCTAAGGCAATTATCTCGTTCAGTAGGATATTAGAAAATCTTAACCGTTGAAAAATCAGGGATAAATTGTCTCCTGGCTGTATTACCACTGATTGCCAATATAAAGGTGTTTGTAACTTGCGAGCTTGGTTCTCAGTGTCAACCGTGGACCCGTGTAGTTTTTGCGAATGCTCTGAAGTGACTACTTTGTCTGTATTTACTATGATAGCCTCGAGTGAAGTTTGAGCCTGTTCTCTACGGAAGGGGCCTTCATAGGAGAGGAAAAGAACGCAAGAAGAAGCTAAAGCGGTCACTAATAGAAAAGTGCGCTTGAGCGGCGATCTTTTAGACGATCTGTTGCGAGAATTTTGAAACTGTTTGGTGAAAATTATCATTTAAGTAACTGATAAGGTTTGTGTTTCTCGCGAAAGATAACCGTATTGTAACCTCAGGTCAAACGATTTAGAGGTTTTGACCAAAAATTGTTGAATTTAATGGAATTTAGTTCGATGGGAAAAGAAAGTGAGGAAAAAGTACAGGAAGTAGTTGGGACGTTAAAGCGAGGGGTGTCAGAAATTTTATTGGAAGACGACCTGTTGGAGCTGCTTGCCAAGGGTAATCGGCTACGAGTAAAGGCGGGTTTTGACCCGACTGCCCCTGATCTGCATCTTGGGCACACGGTTTTAATAAATAAAATGAGAGAGTTCCAGCAGTTGGGGCACGATATTTTGTTTTTGATTGGCGACTTTACTGGGGCGATCGGTGACCCTAGTGGGAAGACGGTCACCAGACCCCAATTGGGTGTCGACGAGATAGAAAAAAATGTAGGGAGCTACAAACAGCAGGTTTTCAAAATTTTAGATGAGGAGAAAACGCAGATATGCTTTAACTCCGAATGGATGAACCAAGTTACACCTGGAATGTTAGTTAACATAGCCTCTAAATATACCGTGGCGCGGATGTTAGAGCGAGATGATTTTCAGAAGCGTTATGAGGACGGAAAGCCGATTGCGATTCATGAGTTTTTGTATCCTCTGATCCAAGGCTATGATTCAGTAGCTTTAAGGTCGGATATTGAATTAGGGGGGACTGATCAAAAATTTAACCTGCTTATGGGACGACATCTACAGCAAGTTTATGGCCAAAAACCTCAGGTTGTCATTACTCTGCCGATTCTTGAAGGTCTGGACGGTGTCAAAAAAATGTCTAAATCCTTAAACAATTATATAGCCGTCAACGACGGTCCGTCTGAGATGTTTGGGAAGGTGATGTCTATCAGTGACGAATTGATGTGGCGATACTTCGATCTTCTAAGTTTTCGGAGTAGAGAAGAAATTGAAAAGATTCGAAAGGACACGGAAGATGGGGCTAATCCTCGGGATGCGAAGTACAAGCTCGCATTTGAATTAGTAGAGAGGTTCCACGACAAGAAACGGGCCCAAGAAGCAAAAAAGGCGTTTATCGAAGTACATGCTAAAGGTAATATTCCTAAGGAAATGGAGGTGTTTGAAATGGTCGCTGACAATGATAATGGGTGTTTGCTCAGCGTCATTATGAAAGCTAGTGGATTGACGAAAAGCTCCTCTGAGGGACGAAGAATGATCAACCAAGGCGCCGTGAAGATGGACGGTGGATTGATATCTGACGAGAGTAAGCTGCTGTTTAAAGGTGCCGATAATGTTATCCAAATCGGCAAGCGGCGTTTTTGTCGGGTGAAGATAATTTAAAGTGAGTAGAAATGTTCTCCTATCAAGGCGTTAAATGGCTCAGATAGACATTGCCTTGTGATCAATAAAGAGTATAATGCACTACCTTATCCGGCGCGTTTTGTGTCGGACGCTCTTTAACAATATGTCCATAACAAGTAATTTGTGTGGGCGCTGACGATGCCTGATTATGTCATCAAAACCTATTGGTGAGCATTTCAAGCGCGTTAGTGCTTTTGAAGAGCTCGTCAAACAAAAATTGTTAGCTTTGCTAACTAAAAAACTTAACTGAAGAGTTTGATTCTGGCTCAGATTGAAC
>CAZXQY010000068.1:0-14003 GCA_964642505.1 uncultured Gammaproteobacteria bacterium
CCGGTTCTCTACTATTAGTAACCTTGCTATTGCCACTCCTAGTCCCGCCAGTGATTTTTGGCGCTAGCGCTACGTTGAACGCTGCACGGGGTTTAGATTCCGGCGCGGAGCTGTTATTCCTGTCGGGATTTTTTGTCTTAACTTTGACTCTCGCACCTTGGGCGACTGCCGTAGCAGTAAGGGTCCGAATTCAATGATATTTAAAATGATCGGCAAGTACCTTTCCACCGAATTCGCCTATGATTTTTGTAAAAAGGTTAGCCCGTGGCTCCTTTCGTTTTCAATATTGTTGATTTGCCTTGCATCCGTCATGGGCTTGTATTGGGCACCGTCAGATTATCAACAGGGTGACGCTTTCAGGATTATTTACGTCCATGTGCCGAGTGCCTGGATGTCATTATTCGTTTACGTCTATTTGGTTATAGCCGCTACAGTGGGTCTCGTTTGGAAAGTAAAGATTGCCGAAATAGGGCTTCGGGCGGCAGCACCAATCGGCATGATTTTCACCATAGCCGCCCTGGTAACAGGCTCTATATGGGGAAAACCGATGTGGGGGACTTGGTGGGTATGGGATGCTCGCCTAACATCAGAATTGATCCTTCTATTCATATATTTAGGAATCATAGGCTTGGCGACGGCTTTCGATGACCCTCGCACAGCCTCTAGAGCGGCCTCAGTAATGACCCTGATTGGAGCGGTAAATATACCTATCATTCATTACTCAGTAGAATGGTGGAATACACTACATCAAGGACCAACGATTACCAAATTTGAATCGCCATCTATTGACTTATCCATGCTACTTCCCTTGGTTATAATGGTTATTGGGTTCATCACTTATTTTTTGTTTGTTCTGTCGTTACGCATGCGCTACGAAATTTTACAATACGATCGGAACACTCAATGGATTCGTAAGGTAATTGAAAAACAGGAAATGACTTAAAAATATTTAGCAAAAATTATGGGAAAATACTATCTATACATATGGGCTGCTTTCGGCTTCACATTCACCCTAATGATTTTAGGGGGACTATGGGCGTTTCTGACTCATTCAGGTATCGTTAAGGAACTCAAGTCGCAAAAAGGTAGGGGAATTGATGCTAACTAAAAGGCGGAAAACACTTGTGGCTATTTGTCTTGGCGTTGCAGGAATCTGCCTCGCTGTAGCATTAATCCTGACTGCGTTTGAAAAAAATCTAATGTATTTCTACAGTCCCTCCGAAATTGAACGAGGAGAGGCGCCGAAAAATCGCCCTTTTAGAAGTGGAGGGCTCGTGGTGGAGAACAGCGTTTTACGAACACCTTCTGGATTGGGAGTATGGTTCACTTTGACGGACCTAAGTGAAGAACAAACCGTCTACTACGAAGGTATATTGCCGGATCTGTTTCGAGAAAAACAAGGGATTGTCGCCAAAGGTTCTTTGAACGAAACTGGGCTTTTCGTCGCGTCTGAAGTTTTAGCAAATCACGACGAAAATTACATGCCTCCCGAGGTAGCTGACTCTCTAAAAAAGGAATATTAGAGGACACTAAGTTATGATCGCCGAGCTCGGTAATTACTGCTTGATGCTGGCCTTTGGCTTCGCACTCGTCCAATCCGTAATGAGTCTTGCCGGAGCCTCGTATCAATTCGGCAACTGGATTGGACTAGGAAAAGGGGCCGCTTTGGGTCATTTTTTGTTTGTTCTCCTGTCTTTTCTCGCGCTAACTTTTTGCTTCGTAGAAAATGATTTTTCTGTCTTATACGTTGCGTCCAATTCTAACACTGCCCTACCTTTAGGATATCGAATTTCTGCAGTTTGGGGAGCACACGAGGGATCCCTATTACTTTGGGTATTGATCTTGGCGACTTGGACAACGCTATTTGCCTTTTTGTCAACGGATTTACCTGTTCTATTCTCATCACGATCTTTAGGGGTGATGGGAATAATTAGCCTAGGCTTCTTGCTGTTCACCTTAACTACTTCGAATCCGTTCCTTCGACAATTTCCTCCACCACTTGATGGCGCAGACCTTAACCCACTTCTCCAGGACCCAGGTTTGATCATCCACCCTCCGGTACTCTACGTGGGCTACGTTGGTTTTTCTATTGCGTTCAGCCTGGCTGTCGCCTCACTTTTAGGACCAGCACAAAACGATAGTTGGGCTCGCTGGGCTCGACCGTGGACTCTTGCTGCTTGGTCTTTTCTGACCTTAGGTATTGCTTTGGGCAGCTGGTGGGCCTATTACGAGCTAGGCTGGGGCGGCTGGTGGTTCTGGGATCCGGTTGAGAACGCCTCTCTGATGCCGTGGCTGATAGGTACTGCGCTAATACACTCATTGACAGCGACTGACAAAGTAAAGAGTTTCCCAAATTGGAGTCTATTACTAGCAATAACTGCATTTGGTTTAAGTTTGCTCGGAACATTCTTAGTTCGTTCCGGAATTCTAACCTCGGTACATGCCTTCGCGAGTGATCCTAGTAGAGGTATTTTTATTCTAATTTTTATAGCAGTCGTCGTCGGAGGCGCCTTGACTTTGTACGCATGGCGTGGCCGCCATTTCTCCGACGAAAACGGATTTGAACCGCTCTCCCGAGAAACTCTACTCCTTACTAACAGCGTACTTTTTGTCGTCGCAACAGCCACCGTATTGCTTGGCACACTCTATCCACTAATAATCGACGCGATGGGCCTGGGGAAATTATCTGTCGGGCCTCCGTACTTTAATTCCGTCGTTTTACCTATTATGGCTCCTCTCCTGTTGTTAATTGGATTTGGCCAGACCGTGTCCTGGAAAAGAGATCGACTCGTTCATCTGCTTAAGCGACTATCTTATCCGTTACTCGTCACACTGATTTTCACGGCGGCGGCTGCCTCGATGCTGCGAGACAATGTTACACTCTTAGCGGTCGGCGGTCTGCTCCTGAGCTTTTGGGTGATAGTCACGACAGCCTATGCCACTCTTCTCCGATATAGAAATCGTAATGCCGTGACCGACCCGAGAACTATTACTTTCCCTACCGCATTTCTAGGTCAATGCTTAGGCCACATTGGTTTCGCTATCTTGGTGATAGGAATTACCATGGTAAGTCTTTATGAGGAATCTATTCATACAAAAATGGCAGTTGGCGACAAAATTTTTGTATCTGACTTATCTTTTTCTTTCGTTTCCGTCAAGAACACCAGTGGGCCAAATTATGTAGGAACCAGTGGTAGTTTTTTAGTCGAAAAAAACAACCATCTTGTTACAGAAATAACTGCTGAAAAAAGGTTCTATAAAGTGAGAGGAATGACGATGACCGAGGCGGGAATCGCAGCCTCACTTTTTAGAGACCTGTACATATCTTTGGGAGAACAACTAGCCGACGACACTTGGAGTGTCAGGATAAATACGAAACCGTTTGTTCGGTTTCTTTGGCTAGGTGCCCTAATTATGGCCTTTGGAGGTATAGTGGCACTGTTTGATCCCCGGTTTAAAGCAAGAGCAATTCAGAAATGAATCCGGACTACCAATCGCGTTTGGACCGAGAGAAAGTTTTTAGGCGCCTATTTTTTATTCCGATTGTGCTATTCGTCCTAATGCTGATATTTCTTGGGATAGGGTTGTCACTAGACCCCAAATTAGTTCCCTCACCCTTGATAGGCCAAACGATACCTACTTTTAGCTCTGAAATGCTGTTGAATCCCGGAAAGAAAGCGAGAACGGCAGACTTGAAAGGCAAGCCTTTCCTTCTTAACGTATGGGCGTCTTGGTGCGCTGCCTGTAGACAGGAACATTCTGTTTTACTCAGAATATCAGAGGCTGATGAAATACTTGTAATAGGCCTCAACTACAAAGACCAAAGAAGTAACTCGATTAGATGGCTAGAAAATTATGGTAACCCTTATAAATTCAGTTTTTATGATCTAAAAGGCAAGATTGGAATGGATTTAGGGGTATACGGAGTACCGGAAACATTCTTGGTAGATGGAGATGGAACTATTATTTACAAACACGTGGGTCCGCTAGATGATGAGATTTACCGGGACACTATGTTAACGAAGGTTTATAACCTAAACAAATGAATAATCTAAGAAGACTAGGGGCGATAATACTGGCTGTAAATCTGGTCGCAGTACCCATAGCGCAAGGCGACCCATACCAATTTGGGGACCAAGCACAACGAGAACAATTCGACTCGCTACTTGAAGAGCTAAGGTGTCTGGTTTGCCAGAACCAATCTCTAGCTGACTCAGGAGCCGGCCTAGCAGACGACCTTCGAGAAGAGGTCTATCAAATGGTTACAAACGGCGAAAATAACAATGCAATAAAAACTTTTATGGTACAGCGGTATGGAAATTTTGTACTTTATGACCCTCCGCTCAACCCGTCAACAGCTGTCCTATGGTTTGCGCCGATTACCCTCGTTGTTTTCTCGTTAGCAGTTATTGTATTTCTTACACGTAAGAGCCAGTCGCGGAACACCGATAAGTTAAAGCCTATGGTACCAAGGGACTGAGAATTGCTAACCTTTAGCCTGTTCATCTTATCTATTTTATCAGTTGCCTTGGGTGTCTTTTTTCTACGCAGCAATAACGAGACGGTGAAAGGCACCGAAGACGGTAGCCAAGCCTTCCTTATTGCGGGAATACTGGCTGTTCCATTTACGGCAATGCTAATGTATTACGCGCTCGGCGATCCAAATATTCCGGCCTTGCTTAACAAACAGGAATCTGTCCGGAGTAGTACTGGCACAAATTTCGATCCCGAAAGACATCTTGAACAAATCAACGAGCTTCTCGATAAAAGACCTGATGATCCGGCCCTGCTGTCGCAAATTTCTAGCGTCTATATGATGCTAGGAAAATTTGATTTAGCAGTGCAAAATGCAAAACACTTAGTATCTCTATCTCCGGCAAACGCTTCGGCCCTTGTTCAACTAGCGGACGCACTTGCAATGAAATCGGATGGAGAAATCACCGATGAGATAGTAGACATCCTGAAAACAGCGCTTAAAGCAGATGACGAGAATCCCGTAGCTATGACTCTGCTAGGTATCGGATACGAGCAGAGGGGGCGGAGCGCCGAAGCACTTGATTTTTGGCGGAAAGCCGCTCAAGTACTTCCGGCTGAGTCACCTTTGAAACAACGTGTGGAAGAAATGATTGGCCAGGTCACGCCAGATATAAAAACTGATGAAAAGAAGCCAATCGGGCCAGTCTCCATCGAAATCGACATCTCTGATCCATTGAAAATACCGACGAGTACAAACGCGCAATTATTCGTTATGCTCAAAAATCAGGGTATGAAACCCCCTATCGCGGTATCCAAGATGGTGATAACTGAGTTCCCGATACAAGCTATTTTAGACGATAGTTCCTCCATGCTGCCTGGTATATCCCTTGGAGATTTCGATTCAATTTACGGCATCGCGAGGATTTCTTTATCTGGCTCTCCTTTACCAAAAAAAGGAGACTTGGAGGGTCGGAGCCCAACCTTTAACCCAAAGGAGACTTCAGTGATTTCCATCGTTATCGATAAGATCGTAGATTGAGGGATTGGTGCAAAGGTAAAGGACGGTCAAAGCTCTAATGGTTTTCTCTACGTAATACATTGAAAAATATGGGAAAATTTACTTTGTAAGGGAATTTAGCTTATAACAGAGTCGGTATTTTTATTTTCCAGAAAAGCCGGTTGGTTGCGCTGCAACAAAACTAATTACGCACAACCTTGCGTTGGGGCTTGGCCTATTGAGAAAGGTATTGTACCTTATGCATTAGAACTTAGGGGGAGAGGCATGCCGATATGTTCATGGGCGAGCGACTCTTCAGACCTGAGGATAGCAAACCTAAAATTAAAAGGTCGGAAAATTGGATAAGAACAGACCTTAAACATTTGGAAAAGGCAGGGAAGTTATGCATCATATAAGAAAATACGATTTTGACTACAGTCGACGCTTCTTCATGGAGAAGACGGCTAAGGGCGCTGGCTCAGCGGGTATCCTCGCGGCGCTTTTCCCACTAATGGCTGGTGGGGAAGGAAGTCACAAAGCATACCCAGAAGAGTTGACAAATATAGAGGCTTACACAAAAGGGAAAGTCAAAGAAGGGGATGTAATCGACGCAAGTAACGTTGAGCTCGTCCAGGATTTGATTGACCCAGCTCTATACCAAGAAATAACCCAGGACAATAGAAAATTCTGGATAGGACCTACACAAACTGACATTGAACAGCAGTTTCCCCCATTTTATCTAGACGCAACCCTAAAGAATTGGGGCCAGGCAGAGTTTGGGCCTGATGGCAATGTTTACACCAAAGACGGCAAAGCGTGGATAGGTGGACACCCGTTCCCAGATCCACAAACTCCGGAAGAAGTACAGGCTAACGTCGTACTCTCTTGGGGACGTCACGACCAAGATATCTTTGCTATTCCGACCTATGCGTTGGCACCAGACGGAGAAATACAATACGAATATGATTTTGTATGGGCGCAACAGCAGACGATCGGACTATGTCACCCTGATTCTGCTGGAGGAGCACCCTATCTACCAGGCAAAGAGGACATGCTGAGACACCAGTCTGTGTGGTTTACTTCGCCCAACGATATCAAGGGAACCGCTTTTATGAACGAGTGGTGGTACGACCAAGCGAGATTTCCTGAGCTCTACGGTTATCTGCCTGCCTTTAAAAGGGTGAGACGATTCCCTACTAATCAGAGGTTCGAACCGCTTGTGGCAGGAATTAACCTATTTTTATCTGACGCGTGGGCAGCCGGCGATCCGATGTTGACTTGGGGTAACTGGAAAATCGTTCACCGAGGACCTTATTTGGGGGCTATGCACCACAACTGGAGGCCGGACATGCCTAACTGGGAGCACCCAGTACATGGAGGCCCAGCTGGCAACAGCTTCTACTACGTCCAAAAGCAACTTATCCCAGAGGTTATTGTCCTTGAGGGTGAACCTACCGGTTTCCCGAGAGCACCTTTAAGTAAACGTCGCGTATATTTTGATGCCAGAAACATCGAGTATCCTCAAGCTATCTCTTATGATAGACGAGGAGAAATTTGGAAGACTTTCGAACCAGGCTTCGCTCAATACAAGATCGACCCGAAAGCTCAACCAGATGCTGGATCACATGAAAAAGTTGCGTCTGATGGTCGAACGGAATGGAGTTGGAACTGGGTCATTAGTAATGACCTTCAATCCAAGAGACTCACACGGTTCTGTCAATCTGAAACCTGTAAGGGCGGATGGACCTCCGACTGGGACAATATGGGCAAATTTGGCTCTGCGGAGGATTTCATCAACAAATATATGACTCAGACAGCTATGCGCCGACTAGGAACCTAGATTCACTCTGAGTTCTATTGTAAACCGCGGGACTCTCTCAAGTCCCGCGGTTTTTTTTCGTTAGAAATTAGTAATTAAGTCAAAAGTCAAGATGGACAACTCAACATCTGGATTACGAAAAAAGAGAATCTTGATATTAGGAGGAGGCACTGCCGGCTGGATGACCGCGGCTCTGATGGTCAAAGGGTTAAAAGAGCAAGTCGAGCTAACCCTTATCGAATCTGAACAAATAGGGATAATTGGAGTAGGCGAAGGCTCTACTCCCAAAATGAGGAGACTCTTCACTACCCTCGGAATACCCGAGTCTTCGTGGATGCCGAAATGCAATGCAACTTACAAATGCGGCATACGATTTCCGAACTGGTCTACCCGAAAGGGCTTTAAAAGTTACTACCATCCTTTTTTTTCAAATAGTGATGATGCATCTATAAGAGCCTTTTATCAAAATGCCACAATTCGCAGTAAAAGATTTGATGTACATGCGCACCCCGATAGCTTTTTTGTATCCAATTTCCTTGCTAAGAACATGCGAGCACCTCTGCCTGATGAAACGACTGACTATAAGACTGACTATGCCTATCACTTCGATGCGGTGGGTATTGGGCAAGTATTAAAAGAATTCGCGACAAATCTGGGTGTTAAACATATAACCGACACAGTTGAAGAAGTTCTCCAAGGCGAGAACGGAGAGATCAGCGCCGTAAGATCTAAGGAGGTAGGGTTGACCGAAGCTGACTTCTTCGTAGATTGCACTGGTTTTTCTAGCCATTTAATATGTAAAACTCTTGAGGTGCCTTTTATTTCCTATAAAAAGATGTTGTTCAACGACAAGGCCGTGGCGATGCCTACCCCGTTACCTAATGAAGAAACCTTGCCCTGCCAAACGATATCTACCGCGGCAAAGTTCGGATGGATATGGAATATACCTCTGAAAAATCGTTTCGGAAATGGTTATGTATATTCTTCTGATTTTCTTGACGAATCTTCGGCCGAAGAGGAACTCCGAGATCATCTAGGTATGCTGGAAAGCTCAACGGAGGCTAGACACTTAAAAATGAGAGTTGGCCGACTTTCGCGTTGCTGGGAAAAAAATTGCCTGGCTGTCGGCTTATCTCAGGGTTTCATAGAACCTTTGGAGGCCACTGCGTTAATGGTGGTCCAAGATACGGTAGAAATTTTTATCGACAACTTTAAGAAAGGAGGATTAACGAATCAATACAGTAAGCAAGCAAACGACAAAGTCAACCTTATCTTCGATGGAATAAAAAACTACATCGTAACGCATTACAAATTAAATTCACGAACTGACACTGATTATTGGGTAGCTAACAGAGACAACGTGCATGTTAGTGAAGAACTGAAGGCAATAATTGACACCTGGGACAAAGGAGGAGACTTACTAAGCGAATTAAGAGCGCAAGCGGCTACCCAAGTGTATAGCCCCACATCTTGGTATTGCATTTTAGCTGGAATGGGTAGATTTCCGAGGAATCTAAAGAAACCTAAGAAAAAATTTGAGATTTATGATCATAAAATTTCTGTTCGTCTCTGCGAAGAAATGATGGGATTGTTTCCGGATCACCGCTCGACGATTTATAATTTTCGTCTCTCTAACTAGTTCTCAGTAGGATGCTGATCATGAAAAACAGGTATATGATCCTCAGGAAACCATTTCTTTATCTGCTCTTCTTCAAATAAAACTTCAAGCGAATCTACTTTCCACTTACCTCCCTCTTTTACCATACTGTACAACTCGAATTCTGTGGTTCCTTGGTTATTAAATTTGTCACGAGATCTAAGTACATTAGGGACTAGCGCTTTGTCTAAGCATTTGGCATTATTTTCCAAAGCCAACGCATCTCGAATGCTGATGCCAAAAATAATTACTTCTCCACCCAAATAGAAATACTGTTGTAAAGTGGCCCACTCCGTAACAGATTTTCCGTCGGTCATATTATCTGTGACGAATTCATAAGCGTCTTCAAAACGATGGTTCTGCATGGCTGTAAGATAGCCTCTCAAACCGCTACCCGGATCAACATCGGAAGGACAAGAAGCCGCGTATAGAGAAAAAGTTAACATACTGTTTATCAAAACAATTAAATACTTCATATTACCCCCCTACTTGTAGACCCTATTTTTTCTCAATCTGTCTAATACAGATTTCTCTGTACTACCAACAACAATCGGACTCATCTTTTCTGATCTAAATCAATTGCGACATTTTTAGTCGTTGGCCAAGACTGGCAAGTTAGGATATAACCTGCCGAAACACTGGCCTCGTCCAGAACACTGGACCCTCCCGAGTCGACCCGACCTTGTACCAGCATCCCTCGGCAAGTGGTACATGCGCCTGCTCTGCAGCTGTAGGGCATATCTATTCCTTGTTCTAAAGCCGCCTGCAAGATATTTTTCTGCCCAGCGTGAAATAGAACTTCGTAAGTTCTACCATCAACTTTCAAAGAAACAGTACTGGTTATCTGATGTGAATTTGTTGATTGTTTTTTTCCCATTTCCGTAGAAAAATACTGACCAAACAATTCCCGATGAAATAATTTCGGGTCTATCCCGACATCAAGTAAAATTGAAAACACCTCCTCCGACATTTCGCTAGGACCACATACGAAGAATTCCATTTCTTTAACACTCGCACCACTCATTCTTACGAATTCGAGGACCTTCTGCCCATCGATTCGCCCTCTTAATATGTTAGAGCTATCTGGTTCTCTAGTAAGCACATGGCAAACTTGGAATCTGTCAATGTACCTATTTTTAAGGCCATTAATTTCTTCCAGAAACATGACATTTGATAAACGTCTATTACCATATAACAAAATGATTTTACTGAACTGCTCTTCAAAAAGTATAGTCTTCACAACAGAAAGGATGGGGGTAATGCCGCTACCGATCGCCACGCAACAGTAGCGCTTTGCTTCGCTTGGCGCTAACGACGAAGTGAACTTTCCATCCGGTAGAAAAACTTCTATCTCATTCTCTACTCTCAATCGACGATGAGCCCAAGAAGAAAAAAGTCCGTCTTCTACTCTTTTTATGCCGACCTGCAAAAATTCTGGCGCGTTACTCGCTTCAGTGCAAATCGAATAGGGGCGCCTGATTTCCTCTCCCTCTATCCGCTTTTTTAAGGTCAAATATTGTCCGTGTTTAAAGGCAAATCTCTTTCTTATAGCTTCTGGAATCCTTAAAGTAACAACTATCGCGTCTTGTGTATCTTTTTGAATGTCCGAAACAACTAGTTTATGCGTTTCTGTTAAAGACATTTAAATTGCTCAAAGACTTCAAGACATTCAGTACATCTAAATAGGGACTTGCACAACGTACCACTTACTTCACTCAAACACTCGCTATCGTTTGCACCACATCGAGGACAGGTGATGATAGTATCTGTTCGACAATTGGGACTTAACAAGACAGACGGAGGCGGACTAATTCCATATAGACGCATCTTTTCTCTACCCTCTTTCGTAATCCAATTCGTGGTCCATGCCGGGTCAAATTGACGAATGACATCTACAGTTTGGCATCCCAATTCAACCAAACAAGATCGAATGTTCTCTTCAATAACGTCTGTCGCTGGACAAGCTAAGTACGTGGGCGCGATTACAACGGTGATATTAGAATCTCCACATTCTATTTCTCTCAAAATCCCTAACTCAATTATCGTCAAAAACGAAATTTCTGGATCTGGAATTTGTGAAACGACCTCTTTAATTTTCCCATAAGAAATACTTTTTTTTAACATCTTTTCTACCAAGATAAATCCGGATACCGTCTTTGTATAACCTGCATTTCTGCCAACAGACGCCCCATATGTTCGGTATGAACGCCGCACCGCCCTCCGCCTGCAGCCCAATGCGATTCAGGAATTTCCAATTCCGCCTCTAAGAGGCCTTTCCGAACTAAATTTAACCAAGCGTCTTTGAGAGTGTCTTTTTCCATACAGAAACCAAGGGCCACCATTTCCCGGTCCACTTCATCATAGTCAAAAAATTCATCTGTATAACCCCAAAGATCAGCCAATGCCTTGTCAATTCTTTCACGACTTTCTTCTGTTCCTTTACCTAATCGAGACATCCATCGGCTGCTGCGGGTCAAATGGAAAGCCGATTCTTTCACTACCTTGGACGCAATACCCGAAAGCGCCCTATTTTTATCATCGGAGCCACTCAAAAACCCAAAGATCAACCGACAATAGCTATCGAACAAAAACTGTCGTGCCATGGTAAAAGCGTAATCGCCGATGGGTAATTCACATATCTGAAGATTCTCAAACTCTCCTTCATCCCTGTAATACGCATAATAATCTTCGGTCCTATTTCTGACGCGATCAATCGACGCCGCGTAAGAATAAAGCGTCCTTGCTCTACCGATATAATCCAGTGCCGTGTTCGCCATGGCAATATCTTCTTCGAGAAAAGGTCCGTGCCCGCACCACTCTGACATTCTTTGGCCCAAAATTAAGGCATTGTCGCCCAGCCTAAGGGAGAATTTTAAAAGACTGTTCACAATTTTAATTTATCGGAAACATCATAAAAAGTCGGATGTCTATACACTTTGTCTTCTGCAGGATCAAAAAACATTTCACTGTCCTCTGACTGACTGGCGTAGATATCCCTCGACCGTACCACCCAGATACTCACCCCTTCTTGCCTTCTGGTATAAACATCTCTGGCCGCTTCCATAGCGTGGTCTGCATCAGATGCATGCAAACTCCCAACGTGTTTGTGATCAATCCCTCTCGATCCTCGCAAGAACACTTCCCATAATTCAAATCCTTCCCTTCCCATTATGATCAACCTCTATTTCACGTTGCTGTTTCGTTTTCCATTTTTGAAAACGCAACGATTGCTTCCCTAACCCAAGCGCCTTTTTGGTGAGCATTTCGCCTAGCTTGCAGCCTACTCTGATTACATGGTCCAAACCCATTTAAAACTCGCTCAAACTCCTTCCAATCAATAGGTCCAAAGTCATAGTGTCCGCGTTCTTCATTCCATTCCAATTCATCGTCAGGAATATCGAGGCCAATGTGATCTGCTTGTTCTACTGTTTGATCCACAAACTGCTGTCGAAGTTCATCATTAGATTGTCTCTTGATTTTCCATTTCATTGACCTCTGTGAATGTTTTGACTCGCTGTCATGAGGTCCAAACATCATAAGAGTAGGCCACCACCATCTATTAAGAGCGTCCTGCGCCATTTCTCTCTGATCGCCGGAACCCTTGGCAAGAGTTTGCATAATCTCAAAACCCTGCCTCTGATGAAAACTCTCCTCGCGACAAATACGTTCCATTGCCCGGGCATAGGGTCCATAGGACGTTCTACATAGAGAAATTTGATTTACTATTGCAGCCCCGTCAACCAACCAACCTATAGCGCCTACATCAGCCCAAGTCGGCGTCGGATAATTAAAAATACTTGCATATTTAGCTGACCCGTTTAGCAAATTCTCCCACATCTCGTCTCGACTAGCGTTGAGAGTCTCTGCGGCACTGTAGAGATACAGACCATGCCCCGCTTCGTCTTGAACCTTTGCGAGAAGCGTCGCTTTACGTCGCAAGGTGGGCGCCCTAGTTATCCAATTACCCTCTGGTAGCTGACCTACCACTTCTGAGTGGGCATGCTGAGAAATCTGGCGGATCAGAGAAAGTCGATACTTATCAGGCATCCAATCCTTGGGTTCAATTTTCATCTCAGATGAGATTTTTTTTTCAAAGCGGTAAGATTTATCCATCATTTGTCACCGTTTACAAAATAGCTCAAAAAACGATTATAACGGATCCCGCCTATTTTCTGCACTTTCTAGCCTTCCTCGTCATTGTCCGCCTTTCAACACAAATGTTAGGCCGACCCAAGTCAACACTGTGCCCAGTCTATGATGTCTACCTATTGGTTCCTCAAAAAATAGTACAGAAGCCAGACCACCCAAAACTGGCATCAAGTTAATAAAAGTAGGAGATTTATTAGATCCTACGGTTCTAATTGCTGTATTCCACATAGTAGTGGCTACAGCTGTTAGCACCTGCGCCATATAAACCAACGATTGCGTTACCTCTAGATCGAAAGATTTGAAAGGAACACCGCCGGTCGCCAATGTGACTAAAGTCAGAATAACAACAGCCGCAAGAAACGTTCGGAACATAATCGATATCGGAGTAAAGGCGGCGCACCACCGATCCAGATAAATCGCGTACAGCGAGTAGAGCAAAACGGCGGAAAGCACTAGCAATTCCGAACAATTGAGCTTTACCAAGCCTCCCCGAAAAAAAAGCCATGCCAAACCAGCTGTTGCGATGGGTTGCGTGGCGCTAAACACGGCGGTATTAATTACGGAAGTTAACTAGATAGACCATACAAGCAATGTGCTTCCTCCAGCGAGAAATATACCCAAATATAAAATTTCCTTTCTTTTCTGCCCGACCTCGGAACACCGATTTCTCAATATCGGAAAGGCAAAAGGAGAAAGGAATAGCGCAGCAATTCACCACCTCCATAGACTGAACTCAAGAATTCCTATCAAATTTCCGATTGTTTTCGCCACAACTACCCCACTGTTCCAAAACACCATAACGAAAACAAGTATGACGAAATCTTTAACAGAATTCACGACGTTCGACAGACTATGGGGTTGTTCACAAAAATCCTTAAAACTAGCCTTTTAATCATGTAATATAA
>CAZXQY010000069.1:0-13492 GCA_964642505.1 uncultured Gammaproteobacteria bacterium
ACGTTCGTTTTTCTGCTTCCTTTAGGGAAACACCCGATTCAAGTTGTTGAAGATGCCACTACTGTCGATATCCTTTGTAACGGCCGATTTGATTTAGGAGTAGGCCTTGGATATCGAGTTCCCGAATACAAGGGGTTTGGTATATCTAGGGACGATAGAGCGAAGCGAATGGATGAGGCGTTAGAGATAATTCACGGTGCTTGGAACAGTAACAATTATTCATTTCACGGAGAACATTTCACAGTTGAAAACGTAAATCTGTCTCCGAGACCTGTTCAGCAGCCGCACCCCCCGATGTGGACGGCTGCAATGAGCAAAGTTGCGGCTAACCGAGCTGCTAAATTTAATTGCCATGTCGCGGGAACTGGTGGAGAAAATCTGCAACAGTACTTTGATGATGCACTCGCCAGTCAAGGTAAAAAAGCAGAAGACTTCTTCGTAGGACAGCTTAGATTATTTTATGTGGCTCCAACTCGAGATCAAGCGTGGGACGAAGCTCAGTATCATGCACATTATATGATGGAAGCGTATGACAAATGGCTCAAGGAAGCTGCGGATGTGCAGTGGTTTCAGGAAACCATGTCTGTGGCTTCAATGCCGGCCCCGGAAGATTTAAGGAAAGATAAAGATTTAACTTTTTTTGAAGCCCCGTTAGTAATCGGCACCCCAGATGATGCTATTTTGGAAATCGAGAGATACCAAAAATCTAGTAGAGTCACGCACTTGGTCATGTGGATGCAATTGGCTGGTATGGCGCCAGAAAAGGCGGAGGCATGTATGCGTCTATTCGCTAAAGAAGTAATGCCATATTTTAAAAATAAAGCCAATTAATCTCTTATCTATTTTCCTAATATATTCCCGGATTAGTTATTCGGGCAAATGAATTAGTTATTTCTCTAGATTTCGTCGGACTGAAATTCTTTGGGTGTAGAATGGCTCATGATAGGACACCCATTGGCCGAGGAATCTTTCTCACCTAGTCCCATGGCCTCTCTACCTCCTTTAGTCCAGCCAAGGTCGGAAATTCGTTTAACGGCTGTCTTATCCATTTCCTTTAATTCATGGACGGTTAGGGTTTCGCGACTTGCATAAGCTGAAACCTTCGCATCTGCTGCAAATTTAGTTTTATAAAAAAATAGCGTCTTTAGTAAAAGATGGGTTACCAATCGTCTTGCCCCGGTTAAAGGCGCAATACGCACGTGTTCTAGAAAATTATCCTCGAGAGAATAGATAGCGATCCATCTTCCAAGTCTGTGCAATGGCTTCGGAAACCACCGCTCTCCGAACGCGTAGATAAGCGCAAGCACCAAATCTGTTAAGACTGGAGAATATACGTGGTTTTTCGCCTCCCAATGATCTACAAAGTCCTCTAGATCTTCTAATTTTTCAGGAAACCCCTCGAGTTTTCGATTGCCCTCTCGACGGAAGTGTTTTGACAAATCCTTGGCAAAGTTAAATTGCGCACGATTGATCTGTGGGTCCATACCTTCTAGACCGAGTTTTTTTAGTAATCTGTCTTGGAGTACGACAAGTCGAGCGAGTACGTAAATAAAGTCTTCGCTGTTTTCAAAATGGCCAGGTAGCCTTCGGGCTACACCGAAGTGCAATTTATTTAGGCGGTTGACAGACTCAATCGTCTCTGAGGAATCGGGTCCAGTGGCATACCAGGTCCAGAAGAAATCAAGAGCGTCTTGCATCCTCTGATTTGGACGTCGCAAAGCCTTATTAGTTAAAACAAGCGTTTCTCCCATATGGGCGGGCTTAACCACATAGCTTGTCAGGATAGTGACCAAAAAATTTAAGGTGAACTCATCCATTTGATATTGAGCAATCATTGACATGATCGTTGCATAATCTTTGTTTGGGTCTAGTTTCTTAATCTCGCGGTTGACCCAGCGACGACCTTCTTTAATATCTTCGTTTATCGTAATCAAAGGTTTGATCTCTTTGTCTCTATCGGCTCCAATTCAACTTGCGAATATTCTTCAAGCGGCCCACGAGATGTTGCCGGTTACCGATCGTGATTTAAGCGAGGGCACTACATTGTTAGTAAAACAGGTCATGTTACGCTCTGCTTCTTGCCAAGGCATTCCGGCATAGCTGAATATTCCAATATACGCCTCTGCGCCTATTCTCTCCGCGTTCCGTGTAATTGTTTCGTAGCACATGTCCGGTGTGCCCCAAGTTTGCAGCCCCATAAAATATTCTATTGCGCCTTCAACACCAGTTTTTTCGATCATTTCTGCGAACTTGCCGTAATATTCATATCCTTTTTGTTCTTTAAGATGTCCAGTATCAAAATTGTAATGATCTAGGACGGTCTGCCAATATCCACCAATGTATTTTCTAGCGTATTCTTCGGCCGTTTTCTTATTCTCGTGACACATAGTCCAACCGGCGATAAGGGGGGCGGGTGGAGCTTCGCCATTAATCTGTTCATATGATTCCTTATAATTTGCTATTTCTTGTCCCACAATTTCCCAAGGTTTTTGAGGTATCACGAGCAAGCCTATTCCTAACTTCGCCATGATTTCCACCGATTCAGGAGAGACGGCGGCAGCGTAAGTCCTTCCCTTGAAAGAGGCGATAGGGGCAGGCCGAATAAAGGCTTTAGGTTGATGGACGAATTTCCCTTCGTACTCACAATAACCGTTTTCAAGGCCGGTTAACACGCATTCCGCACTTTCGATAAAGCGAGGTCTAGAGTCCTCCATATCTTGTCGAAAAGCATCGAATTCTATCCTGCCAGCTCCTCGTCCTAGACCGAGAATTAATCTACCGTCAGAAAGGTTGTCCAGCATTGAGATTTGTTCGGCAACCCGCATAGGATCATGCCAGGGTAAGACGACTACCATCGTACCAAGCTTCACGGTGCTGGTTCTTCCGGCCATGTAAGTTAGGAATTGGAGTGGGTCGGGACACATTGTGTAGTCTGTAAAGTGATGTTCTACAGTCCAGACAGATTCAAAGCCCAAAGGTTCGGCCATCTCTGCGAGACGTACATCATTTTTATAAACATTCTTGTCCGAAGTATGCTTGTTAGGATTTTGAAAAATAGTACACATTCCGACGTGCATGGCTTAAGTCCCCGCTTTTTTAGTAATTTTATGGACTAACTTAGCATTTCATTGATAAAATAGTCAATGACAAATTTATCAATGAAATATGATGAAATTTAGATGAGAAAATCCTCTGACTTTACTTCGATTTCCGAGCGAAAACGAGCTCCCAAACTATCGCCAGAGATACGTCGGCAACAGTTACTTCGGTGCGCTCTAAAAGTATTCGCCCGTCGCGGCCTTGGCACAGGTCGCCATGCAGAAATTGCTGAAGAGGCGCGGGTGTCTGTTCCCACGGTTTTTAGCTATTTTCCGACCCGAGAAATACTCGTCCGCGAAGTATTGGGAAAAGTCGATTCCTTTCTTTTCAATATAGTAACCGAGGCTTTGAAATCTGAAGATTCGGTCTGTGCGAAAATGTTGGCTGTAACCAGAGCATTCGGAGAGGGTGTCGATACCAATGAGGATATCATGACGGTTTGGCTGAACTGGAGCACGGCTATGGGAGAAAACACGTGGCCACTTTATGAAGAACTCCAGACTAAAGTTATTAATCTTTTTACGGAGGTTATTCTAGAGGGTAAGCGAAGGGAAGAGGTCCATGTTTCTTTGAATGCTGAGATTGCAGCCCATATGATTGTGAGCGGAGGTCACATGATCGTCCAGATGAAAATCGTCGGAAAAGACAAAAGTGTGATCAATGAATTTTTAAATAAGTTGATTTTCGGGTCGCTGGCGGTCGAAAAATGATACTAGGAGTTCCAGGGAGATGAAAGTAATTGTTGTGGGTGGTGGTCCCGCAGGCTGCGCGGCTGCTTATACACTGAATAAGAATGGGCATGACGTGGAAATATTTGAGGCCAGCGACCAATTCGGTGGGCGCACCAAACAATTACGGCGGGACGGGTTTAATCTCGGTACTGGCGCCCTATTCCTCATGGGAGATATTTATCCCCGTACGATGGCCTTACTGAAAGAAATGGGTCGCCATGCTGAGTTGAAAAAATGGGAAGGAACAACTGAGCTAATGGACGAGGATGACTCGAGATATAAGGTACGTTTTGATTCGCTCGCAAGTTTCTTAAGGCTACCTATTTTGACTTTTAGAGATAAAGCTCGATTGGTTGCCGAAGGCCTCAAACTTTTTCTCAAATCGGGACCTAAAAACCCTTTTAATGGAACGGAACTTGCTGCGTTTGATCGCGGTGATAATCTTGAGGAATGGTCTCGAAAGCACATTGGTGATCGAGCTTATGAATATCTGATGCGACCAATTATGGATTTCCTATATGCGGTACCTTTGAAGGAGCTTTCTACTCCCTTCCCAAAAGCGATTATTCAGCAAGCGCATAAGCTAGGCCTTTCAGTACCACCCGAAGGGATAGGTCAGATCAATGAGTGGTTTCTTGAGGCTATACCAAAAGATAATAAGCACCTGAAATCTCCTGTCGATAGGGTCGAGAAAGTCGGTGAAAAGTGGCGCATCTTTGTCAAAGGGGAGCCATTTGAGGCAGATGGTCTAGTTATAGCTACAGAATCATTCATTGCTGCCAAGCTGTTGAGAGAATTTATTTCAGAGAAAGCTTACGAAAGTCTGATGGGAACTCCCTATACAGAATACGCTCATGTGGCTGTTGCCTATGAAAATAATCCTTGGCCTGATTATCCCGTAGATATCGTAATTCCCGTTGGAGTCGGTGGCGAACGAAACGTAGGAGCAATGGTGCTTCATGGTCGTAGGTCTCCAACATCTGTACCCGAGGGCGGTCAAGCGGTCGGGGTATATTTCAATACGCCTCCTCTCGACAAAATGAGTGATGAAGATATTAAACGTGAGGCCGTATCACAGATTCACGCGGCTTTCGGGGAAGCGCCGAAACCAACGTTTGTGCATTTATTCCGATATGCCAAAGGCCTAACAATCGCGAAGCCAGGCCATTACGGTCGATTGGATGCTGTTCATAATTTTTTACCTGCCAAGGTTCATCTTGCAGGCGATTATTTTTCTCAAGCCGGCGTCGAGGCTGCAGTCTACAGTGGGGAGCGGGCAGCTATGGATCTGGAGAAGGAATTTAATCGATAAATAGTTGTAAAAAAAGGAGGAATTTAATGAATGAAACAGCTTTAGCATCGGCAGGTAGCGATGAACTTTTCAGGAAGACGTTAGCTTTTTGTGGCTACACGGGCTATGCCGCTATTATTCTTTTTATAATTGGAGGTGTCTGGCTAGGAGGAATGCTACCGGCACTTCCTCACGCAAATGATCTGCCTTCGGAAGTGGTGGGAAAGGTATCAGAGAATCTTTTTGAAATTAGAATCGGTTCGATCTTCATGATTGCGTCGTTCGCATTGTTTGGAACGTTTGGTGCGGGGATGGCAATGCAAACCCGACGGTGTGAGACTAATCCCGGTTTTTCGTATGTCCAGGTCGTGTTTGCATCGGCCGGCACAACCATAGCTTTACTAGTTGCCTTTGCGTGGGCTCTAATGGTTTTTCGTCCGGAAATTTATCATCCTTCTATTCTTTTGATGTGGGCCGATTTCGCTTATTTCTTGGCGCTGTTTTCGGTTCCGCTATTTGGAGGTTGGTGTGTAACTATAGCGTTACCAATTTTTCTTGCGGAAGAGGGTAAAGAACCGTTTCCCAGAAGGGCAGCTTATGTCAATTTGTGGGCAGTGCTGTTATTCGCGCCTGGTCAAATGGTGATGTTTTTCAAAGATGGTCCGTTTTCTTGGCATGGAGTAGTGGCTATGTGGATCCCTTTCGTGGCGTTTTTTGTGTGGATTGCTGTAATGTCTTTTCTGATGGTGAAGATTGCGAACGCAGAAGATAATTAAATGTTATGGTAGATCCTTCTTTAGCCGAGTCTAAAGCACAAGCAAATTCTCAGATCCCTGGCGAAGCCGGGATCTGGGCTTTCGTGGCTGGAGACTTATTGGTGTTTTCAGTGTTCTTTATTTTAATAGCACTTGGCCAAAAAGAACAGACTGATATTTTTAACGCGTCTCGCGAGACTTTGAATCTCCGTTTCGGGATAGCCAACACACTACTGTTATTAACCGGGTCCCTTTTTGTAGCGATCGGTGTTGAAAGATGTCGCGATTCACATAATGCTACAGATAATCGCTGGTTTTTATTAGCAATGGGATGCGGTGTAGGTTTCGTGATTAACAAAGTCTTTGAATGGAGCGCGAAAATAGAGACTGGTTTGCTCCCAGTCACTAACGATTTTTACATGTATTTTTTTGTTTTCACCGGCATTCATTTGTTACATGTTTTTGTGGGTCTTGGGGTTTTAACATTTTTGTTTCAAATAAGTCGGCGAGCAAATCTTTCGTCTCGAAATTTTCTCGCACTAGAGAGCGGGGCGATTTTTTGGCATCTGGTCGATCTACTCTGGATTCTGCTGTTCGCGTTGCTATATCTGTTATGAGTAAGGGACATATTTTGACAATGTTAGGGATAATATTTCCTGGAAAAAGGATGGAAACAAAATATTAATGAATAGCATCAGAAAATTTCAGGGCTTAAGTGTCATGACATGGGCATGGTTTGTACTTGTCGGAATGACCGTGCTGGCCTCGTGGTTCGGTACCTCATCTGCGAATAATAGTCACTTGATAATGGGCGTTATTATTACTGCAGCGATTAAGATTTGGGTTATTGGTTATCAGTTTATGGAATTACATTCTGCCCCTTCCTTTCTTCATTATGCCTTTTTATTATGGATAGTGGGCATAAGTGCTATTCTCTTATCGGTGCTTTACATTATGTAGACGAAAGTTTTTCGTCACGATGACAGAATGGGCCATTAGCTCACTTCGGCCTAACGCAGTGGACGAAAGCCCGTTTGTTAGAGCACTAACTGATTGATTGTAGTAGAGAGGTGGTGGGCCCTGTAGGACTCGAACTTACCCCGTAAGTAGATGATATTACGATGAGAGGTAAGCATTTTAGATACTAAGTTAAGTATCTATTAGTACTAATCTGAGAGCTATTCCCGATAGGTCTTCCCTTTGATTTCCCGAAGGGGAGGGGGACCCTGGATTCCTATCTATATATATAATCCTACCCCTCTCATGCTCCCAGAAGAGGAGACAGGTTTTGTTCTTAAGAATATTCTTTTAAGTTAGTTGTAAAAAACACTATTTTTTTCTGAAAACCTAAACCCAGCAATAAATCTGCGCGAAGATTGTTAGGAATCAACTAATCTTAACCACCAAACCTCGGTTCTTCGATTCCGCGGATGCCGAGTCCTTTAATGCGAAATAAACTACCCGCGCTGATCTGCGATTTTACTCGCTTTTCAAAATGTTCATGTGCTGCGGGGTGAGAGACACGTGCCATAGATGTAACATAAATTTCATCTAAATTCGGACCACCGAAATTTATACTTGTTATATTTTTAACTGGCATACCAATGCGTAAATCTTCACTACCATCTGGTCGGTAACGGATTAAATCGCCGCCAATTACTAAAGCGTTCCAGACACATCCTTCCGCATCGACGGTAGCACCATCAAAGAAACCCATTTCATTTTCAGTGCTTGCAAATACCCGTTTATTTGATAATTCTCCTAACTCGATATTGTAATCATATGACCACATGAGTTGCTGGAACGTGTCGGCAAAATAAAATGTCTTATCGTCTGGACTCCAACAAGGACCATTTGAGCAGATAATGCCATCATCGACTTTATGAATGGAAAGGTCAGGATCTAAACGCCATAATCCACATATTTTTAATTCTTCTTTATCGTCCATAGCACCGGCAAAAAACCGTCCACGTCGATCTACTTTGCCGTCATTTAAACGTGACCGTGGTTGGTCTTGTTCGACATAATGGATTAATTCTAAAGATTCTGTCTCAAAATCAAATAAATAAAAACCATCGTCCAAGGCCAACAACGCCCCGCCCTGTTCTCGCAAAGCTATAGCGCCAATGTCGTGCCTTAAAGTCCAGTGCTTTGTGGAACCCGTTGCTGGATTTAGCCGCCAGATCGATGGATTGCCTATCCGCGATCCTGTACCGTCAACCCAATAAAGAGCTTGTTCGCGCACATCCCATACCGGTCCCTCGCCGAGATGGTTATTTGCCGGCACTAAACATTCGATTGAATATTTCACGTGTTTCTCAAGTTATTATTCGCCAATAATCCGTTTAAAGTGGTATCGCATATGACGTCGCGAAATGACAATTGTTTTAGTCGTTTTTTAATGATAGATGATATCACGATGGGAGGTACGAATTTTAGATGTCAAGTAAAGAGTCTATTGATAGTAACCAGAAAATTATTCCCGATAGTTTTTCTTTGATTTCCCGAAGGGGAGGGTGACCCTGGATTACCAACTCTATATATAATCCTATCCCTCTCATACTTTGGGAGAAGAGGCAGGTTTTATTCTTAAGACCGTCTTATTTTTCCTTACCGAGGAGTATAGGCGTGAAGATAATGATAGTGGCCCAGTTTCCCAATGCGGTGAGCCACAGGAATACATCCATATAACCAAGGGCCGCAAACATGGGGAGTAGGAAGTAAGGTATACCAAGTAACTCATTACGCAATAGGGCTACAACTAGGGGAAGACGCTGTAGCTGTTTTGGATTGAAAAAGTTTTTTTCGTCCTCAACAAACAGGCACAGTACACGTGATAGACACGCGCCAGCAACACCTAGGAAAATCATTGCTCCATTTCCCATCATGATGAACAGAGCACAAAATGAAGCAGCTCCGGTCCATGTGTCGAAGCTCGCACCAAATTTAGTAACTTTATCGGAAGCTCGTGCAACGCCGCCGTCAGCGTTATCAAAGAAACGCCCGATGAAAAAAAGCGAAATACCTAACCAGAGATACTGGGGCATAATCAAGGCTCCTGCAACGGCAGTCACTAAAGTAAAGAGCGTTATCGTATTAGGGTGCACGCCAGCGCGCGCGCAAGGCGCTACAACCCATCGTTCGCACAGCCAGCGGTCCCATTCATAGAGTGTCAGAATTTTACCCATTTGCTCCTCGCAGGTTGCCAGTTACTTCAATAATTTGACGCATCGTAGTCTAATTATTGAGGCAAGGATTTTGTTCTAATCAAAAACAAAGCGCTTAATTCAGGCCATTATGAAGATCCCAAATCGGGAACAGTTGATCTTATCACGTCAGGTGGCGGGAATTTGTCCTATACAACACAGTGACAGGAAACTACTCTCAATGCCACCTATTATTTAGGTTTAACCGTTCTATGTGGTTATCAATCGTTTTGCATCATGTAATTTGTTCTTGCGTGATTGTTTTATAGTTCGAAACCTAATTAAGTTCTTATCTATTTTCCTAATATATTCCCGAATTAGTTAATTCAGCAAATGAATTAGTTTTTCCTCTAAATAATTAGTTAATTTAAAGAACTAATTCCCTAGTGAAAGGGGGAAAGTAGACCTGCAGTCTAGCTACGATTATAATTACACCAACCAATCTAGTTCTGCGGCTAAAATCCTCATTTATCGCTTTAATTCATTTTTTCCCGCAACGACTGACCGATAATCCTCTGGTACATAGGGAGAGAACAATTCTTTCACTGGAGCAAATATTCCTTTTTTTCGCAACGGTTCGAGCCCAAGCTCTATCATCAACTCGTCGTGATAATGTTGTGCATGTAAGAATAAACGAGCGCCACGAGCTGGGCTATAAGGCATCCATGACCTTTTCCAAGCCTTCATTTCTTCGATTTCCTTAACCAAAACGGCACTTTCCGGCAAATCGAGTCGACCTGTTATAAACTCCGCCAACCACCGTGCTTGCAAACAGTAGGTGAGTACACTCACGAAACTCGTAGCACGCCCTATAAAAGCTAGATTCGACAGGTCTGGGTGTAACATATGACGGTAGAGATACATACCATCAGTCTCCATCTCCAGCGCACCGACAACATCGTCCGGCAAATATCCAAAATCGCTCTTCCAGCCAGTCGCCAACACAACGCAGTCAGCGGGGAGCTCGGTTCCATCCTTAAGAACAATACCCTTGGAAGTGTAATGATCTATCTCGGTACGATGAGCAGAGATACGGCCTTCTCGGATCAACGGATAGAGCTCAGGGGACGCTACCATAGTAGCCTCACCAAAGGAGTCAATTTCAAATGGAATCGAAGGAAGAAGATTTTTGCCGTTTGCGATCGTTGTTCCAAGATGGCACTGCACACGAAGAATAAATTCCAAAAGTCGCCAAAATATCCATACTAAAGGTTTGCCAAAACTGTGTAGATATTTCTCAACAAGTGAAGGCCGTTGATAAAGTGGTAAAAATGAGCTTGCCAGTCGATTCAAAGAACCCCATTTAATTGGCAAGATACCTGCAAGCTTGCGAGGTACCGGCCAATGAGCTTCCCGTAAAATAATGTGAACATCCTTAGCCACTACCGCGGCTTCTAAAGCCACATCGGCTGCGCTTTTCCCGTAACCCACCACCACGATATTTTTATCTATTAGGGGAGCCCGAGTTCTCACCTCCGAGCTATGTAAAATTGCACCTTGATATTCGTCCTTGCCAGGATAAGATGGTATATTCGTAACGTTAGAAAACAGACCAGTAGCGACCACCACGAAATCAAAATCTTCCCCTCGGCTACCCTTATCACCACATACGGAAATTACTCTCCAACCAGGCGCTCCAGCTACTCGAGGTTCCAATTTCATTACGCACGTGTTGAATCGAATGTTCGACCTGAATTTAAAATGATCAACATAATTCTCCAGATATTTCTGAAAGACGACTCCTGGTGTAAAGCTAGCCACGTCTTCCGGCAACGGCCAATCAGGAAACTGATAGCACTCTTTAGGTGCTTGTACGCCAAAGTTCGAATGACCGTCCGCCCAGACTCCTCCCAGACGGTCGCCTCGCTCATACAGGACACACTCAAGCCCTTCCGATAAAAGAGTTTTTGCCATGGCCAGGCCGGCAACTCCGGTCCCAATAATTGCAACTCGCTGCATACTAAATACTTCCGTCAATCCGAATTCCGGCCAGAAATCATACGGGACGATAGATTAGCGAAAACACCGACAAGCCAGAAAAAAAGAACGTAAGAGCCAAAAATAGTCCATAGAATAAACGTCCATAGCGCATAATACACACTGCGAACACTTACTTTGGACGCCGAGGTTCGAGTCGAGATGTTTTTAAAGAGACAAACACCATGGATCAACCCAATCACCGCCCCAATCGAACTTCCGACCCATAGAAATGATTCCATGATCAAATCTCTATGTTTCGGCTAGCCGTGAGACTTCATCTAAAAAATTAATCTGAAGCAAATCTTTCACAATCATAATCCTCGATCGAAGATCGTTCTACTCTATGATAAGCATAAGTTATCTATAATTCATCATATATTCCCGAATTAGTTATTCGGGCAAATGAATTAGTTTTTCTCCGAAAATATTTGGTTGCTTTCCTACGGCAGCTGTATTTTTCCGCTTTAACGGATAAACACCTCTGGCCAGTCCTCTCCATGCGTCATCACTTTAAATCTTTCGTCTGTCATGTTCTGTCTTCTGAGAGTACTTTCCAATCTACGTGGTGGTTCGTCCATTGGCTCAAGAGTAAGTTTAAAAGTTCCCCAATGGATGCCTATTGCATATTTGGCACCTAAATCGCGAAATACTTTAACTGCCTCTTCTGGGTTTACGTGGGCCGTTTTCATGAAATCTCGGGGTTCGTATGCGCCGATTGGAATAGCCGCTAAGGTTGGGCTCCCCAGTTTTTGAGCCGTTACTCTAAAATCATCAGAGTAGCCAGTATCGCCGGCAAAATAGAATGAGAACCTAGACCATTTCACCATCCAACCAGCCCAAAGTGTTTTGTTACGGTCAGAGGTTGAACGCTTGGACCAATGTTGTACTGGCGTTGGTTGAATTGCGGCTCCTTCTATTTTGATTGACTGCCACCAATCCAATTCTCTCACATTTTTTGCACCCCACTCTAGCAGCAAACTTTTTAACCCAAGTGGAACTAAAAACTTGATTTGGGGTTGCAATCTAGCTAACTGAGTTATGCTTTTTTTGTCAAGATGGTCATAGTGATTGTGGCTTATTAAAACCACATCTATTTTTGGCAAATCTGTAACTGCAAAAGGAGTGGGTGTGGCGCGCTTCGGTCCCCAAAAGTCAAATGGCGAGGCGCGACCGGAAAAATGAGGGTCTGTAAGAATTGTCAGACCTTTATGATTTAGCAGAATAGTAGCGTGTCCAACCCAGATAACGTTTTCTTGAAAGCTACTGAGCTTTTGTCTTGAGCTATAAATGACAGGAAAGCCTTTTTTCTCGAGCTCATCGTTTTCACGAGTAAAATAGTCGTAAGCAAAGCCGGCAAGGTCTGTAAGTCTCTTATTATGGCTATTGCCGTTAGGGTGTTGAAACCGCCCAGTGTTTTTGTTGTAATTTGGAGAATCATAAGTTGGGATACTACTGGAGCAACCACTAACAATTATTAGGATTACAGAAAAAAAATAGAGGGAGTACGAGTGCATATAGCTCTCAACTGCTCCGCTCGTTGTTTTCTTGATTTTCTTCCATCCCCAAATAATCTCAAATCTCTCCTTTAAATCAAGGAAAAGAGTTTCTCTATTTCTGTTTTCTAAGCTATACCCTATTAAATAGAGAATATTTACGATTCGATATTGATTAATACCTCTCTATCGGTAGAAGATTAGGGTTATGAAGTATCTAAAGCACAGCCTTCCGGAGACCGTCATTATAAAAATTAATCACAATTGGTGACGAGAGAATTTATGACACAAGTCAATTTTGATCTTTTTTGGTCAATGCGGAGCCCTTACTGCTACCTTGCACTTGATCGTTTAATCGAAATTCGTGAACACTTTGATCTTGAAATCCAAGTACGCGTTGTCTACCCGCTCGCCATAAGGCAACCAGACTTTTTCAAGGTTCGAGCTTCAAAGCACTATCGATCCTACAATCTCTTGGATACAAAACGTTGGAGCGAGTACCTCAATATACCGTTCCGACGACCGGTGCCGGATCCTATTGTTCAGGAGTTATCGACTGGTGTGGTTGCGGATGAGCAGCCCTATATCCACCGTTTAACGCGTATCGCGGAGCTGGCAACTCAAAATGGCAAAGGTATGGAGTTTTTGGATCAAGTGGTTCGGATGCTCTGGGATGGAACAACTGATAATTGGTACGAGGACGATCTTTTGTTGAAAGCGATGGACCACGCTGGGTTAGATGGCAAAGCGCTGTTGGAGCGTGCCGATCAGGATGCTGATCGAATTGATGCTGCGATTGGGGTCCACGAAGTTGCACAAGAGCAAGCAGGTCATAGTGGAACCCCGCTTATGGTTTTTAATGGAGAGCCGTTTTTTGGTCAGGACCGGATCCAGCTTTTGCTTTGGAGATTAAAGCAGAGTGGATTACGGGAACGCA
>CAZXQY010000070.1:0-11868 GCA_964642505.1 uncultured Gammaproteobacteria bacterium
AAAAAACATGTTTTTTGAGTCAAATAGAGCCGTAAGTGAAATCGGTTATAGATGGAGAAGGCCTGAATTGGGCATTATCGAAGCACTGGAATATTTCAAAGAAAATAATTCCCTATAACCGAAAATCCCTATTCTGAAGCTCCCCAGAAGTTGGTTTCACCGAAAAGAAAGACAGTATCGCAAGACTTACAGAAATCCAGAAAATATCACGGGCGCGCCTGACTAAAGCTGCGGCGACACCAATTGATGAAACACCAGTAATCATTCCGGCCCCTAAAAAAAATGCGCCTTCTTGAGTACCTATTCCAGCGGGAACGAAAAAAGTAAGAGTTCTTACAAGCTGAATAAAACATTCAAGCATCCAGGCTTCTTGAAATGTTAGAGGACTACCTACAAAAAGAAAAATAAAATAAATTTCTGTTGCTCCCAAAATCCAGTTGATCATAGCGAAAAATGAGGACAGCAATAATCTGCCTTTCTGGAAGGAATAAAAGGTCTCAAACTGTCGATCAATCATTTCCGCAACAGAAACAATACGTTTGAAACTAACTTTGCCTACTTTCCGGTCGAGAAAACGGCTTAACGCACTTAGGAACTTTAATTTTTGCATCAGAAAAAACACGTAAGCAAAACAAATGATAAGCGACAACCCAATAGCCGCTCGATGTTTTTCCTCGAGATCTAAACTAGGATGTTGGAATGACAGCGCTACACCCAAGGCGACGAACACCACAAGTGTAAACATACTAGTGGTCTTAGACACTACCAGACCGACACTAGAGTCTGTCAGAGGAATCCTCCAATTGGATTTTAGTAGCCACGCCTTTAGTGGCTCT
This sequence comes from uncultured Gammaproteobacteria bacterium, assembly GCA_964642505.1. Classification (GTDB taxonomy): domain Bacteria; phylum Pseudomonadota; class Gammaproteobacteria; genus TMED69. The sequence continues at coordinate 837 of CAZXQY010000070.1, forward strand.
CCTCCCATAGACGCGACCGGAGTTATGTTATTATACGCCTCCCCGACCATTCTAACAGCGTAGAATCTAACGAACCATTTGAAGTTCATTGGAATGCCGCCTATCGTTACCTGCCAACTCAACGAATCGGCTCCAAAATACAGAATATAAACAACCAATATGACTAATGCCCCATCTATTCCAATATTCGCTATCTGGGTCAATAACAGATTGGTGTCCGTTTTTACTAGAACTAAAGCGAATAGGGCGCCTCCTAACAGAAGAAATACAATTTTTAGGTACCTGCCAATCATATGACGCAATATTTTGTTCTTTGAAAATTAATCTTAATGGATATTTTCTCAACTAATCTCGATTAGAGCTATTGTTTTTGTGTAAGATAATCTAAGCGAGAAATTTTATTTTTAAATTGTAACTATATGTCCGACAAACTTTTAGCAAACACCATAATAATACTCTAAAATGATAGAAACTAATCGTGATTTTAACGACTTTCAGTTCTGCAGCTCTCCAGAGGAGCTAAACGATCTACAAGACGAGTTCTTAGAAAACGATGAATTCATCATAATCCCGCGATTTCTACCTAGCTCCCTAATAGATTTCATGCAAACTGAGCTAGGAAACGTTAAGTCTGATATCCATAGAAGTTACATTCCGAAACACAAAAAAGGAGGAAGTATTCCACGCTCAATATTAGAAAGAAAAGCGCCTATATTCAATTCTATCTATATGTCTCAAGGCATTTTAGATTTTTTCAATTTAATGTCTCAAAAGCAATTGCTCCATTGCCCCGACCATGATCTACATGCTTGCGCTTTGTACCTGTACACGCAGAAAGGCGATCATATCGATTTTCACTTTGATACTTCTTATTACGACGGTCAAAGATACACCGCCCTTTTAGGAATAGTTAACCGATCTAATAGTGTTTTGGAATACGAGCTTTTCCATAAAAAAAATGATAAAAGTATAGATGTAGGATCAGCTGCAATCGAGCCAGGTACCCTTGTATTTTTTAATGGTGACAAATTAAAACACCGAGTCACACCTGCTGCCGCTGGCGACGAAAGAATCGTTCTGACTTTAGAGTATGTAACTAATCAGAAAATGAGACTGATGAAGAAATTTGTTTCTAGCATGAAAGATGCGATAGCTTATTTCGGATTTAAAAAGGTTTTTAGTCGCTCGAAACTCTAGTACGATGCAATCTATTATATTAGCAGCCGGATTAGGCAAGCGGTTATCTTCTGCCCACAGTAATCCTAAAATATTATTAAAGATAGGAGAATTCAGTTTATTAGAAAGACACGTCACCAACTTGCTTGAGCTTGATGTAAAGAGGATCATAATCTGTGTAGGTTATGAGCAAGAACTACTTATTAATGAGATTGAAAAACTAGGGCTGAGTAACGTCAAAATCATCTACAATAACGACTATCATTTAGGCTCTACCGTGAGCTTATGGAAAACTAGAGAAGCTGCACTTGGGCAATGCGATACACTTCTGCTGGACGCAGATGTGCTATATCACCCAAAAATGCTCAAAGTACTGACCAAAAGTAAATCAAGTAACTGTCTGTTGATAGACAGGAATTTTGAACCTGGCGATGAACCTGTCAAAGTTTGCATCCATAAAGAGAAAATCACAGAATTTCGGAAAATAATTTCACCGAAAATCAAATTTGACACGATGGGCGAATCCGTAGGCTTCTTTAAGTTCTCAGGAGAAGGCTTGGAGACAATTTATGATACATGTGGAAAATATATTAACTCGGGAAAAGATGGCGAACCCCATGAAGAGGTAATCCGAGAATGTATAATTTACGATAAAGTAGACTTAGGATACGAGGACATCACGGGCCTCCCGTGGATCGAAATAGACTTTCCGGAAGACATTGAAAAAGCTAAGCGCGATATACTGCCCCGGACACCCTTTACTGGACCGATTAGATGACGGAAAAAAGTAAACAGCTCAGGTCGCTTTTGGAGAGTAATAATCTAGATTTCGTCTTAGAAGCACACAATGGCTTGAGTGCAAAAATCGCCGAAGAAGCAGGGTTTAAGGGTCTATGGGCAAGCGGATTGGCTCTTTCTGCGCAATTCGGGGTTAGAGATAATAACGAAGCTAGCTGGACCCAAGTAGTAGACATGGTTGAATTCATGGCTGATGCTACAAACATACCGATTTTATTAGACGGCGACACTGGTTACGGGAATTTTAACAATATGCGGCGATTAGTCAGAAAACTTGAGCAGCGTGGAGTGGCCGGCGTTTGCATCGAAGACAAGCTGTTCCCCAAAACCAATAGTTTTATAAGGGGAGAAAAACAAACCCTTGCAGATGTTGCGGAATTTTCTGGAAAAATTGCTGCGGGCAAAGACTCTCAAAGTGATCCGGATTTTTGCATCGTCGCTAGGGTGGAGGCATTTATCGCTGGATGGGATCTTAAAGAAGCTCTCTATCGAGCAGAAGCCTACCGAAAGGCAGGCGCAGACGGTATCTTGATACATAGCGCTTTATCTAATCCCTCTCAAATACTCGATTTTGCAAATGAATGGGCCAATCGATGCCCTTTAGTAATCGTACCAACTAAATACTATGCCACCCCAGTTGAGGCTTATAAGGAAGCCCAAATAAGCCTAGTTATCTGGGCCAATCATATGGTGAGAGGCGCTATTTACTACATGCAGAGAATTGCTTCGATAATTGCTCAGCAACGAGCCGTTACCGAGATTGAAGATGATATAGCTACCGTGAACGAAATATTTAGACTACAAGGAGCTGAAGAACTAGCTGCAGCAGAGAGAAAGTATTTTTCAGAGAAAGAAAAAGATACAAAGGCAATTATTCTTGCCGCTTCACAAGGTGACAAGTTTGCTGATCTTACAGACGATCTACCTAAGGTAATGCTTCCAATAAATGGAAAACCGCTTCTATTACGCCTGATCGATAGATTTAAAAAAGCCAATATAAAAAAAATTATTGCCGTAGCGGGTTTCAAATCGGAAAAAATAGATCTTCCTAATATCGAAATTATAAAAAATGATCAATTCAGGACTAATGGCGAGCTATCTTCGCTTTCGCTAGCAAAGAAAAGATTCAGTAACGATATGGTGATTCTATATGGTGACCTTATTTTTAGAGGCTATGTTCTAAAAGGGCTAGTTGAATCCAACAGAGAACTTACCGTAATAGTCGATTCTTCTAAAACTAAGCCGTCAAAGAAAAGCGACAATGACTTTGCATTCTGCTCGGCCGAGGATAACAGAGCATTATGGGGCCAGGATGTTTTGTTAAATTTTATTGACGACTCACCTAAAAAAAATGGATATCGATGCTGTGGGCAATGGATAGGGATGATCAGAATAAACGGAGAAGGTAGAGCGTGGATCGAAACCGCAATAAAAGACCTTGAGCAGACACCTGATTTTACAAAATTAAATCTAGGGGACTTACTTAACAAAGTAATAGAAAATGGACATCCTATAAGGGTCATCTATATTCACGGGCACTGGTTGAATGTTAATTCACTAAGTGACTTAGAACTGGCCAGATCTTCCTTCTCGATAGGTAACAATTATAGTGATTGAAGCAGCTGATTTTGTAAGCGAAGCGAGTAAATTAAAGTATGATTTCTACACGGGTGTACCGTGTTCTTTTCTGACCCCATTTATCAACCACATAATACAAAATGAGGAAACGTATTATGTTAGTGCCGCTAACGAAGGAGACGCTGTAGCATTAGCGGCCGGAGCCTCACTCGGAGGTTCGAGGAGCGTCGCTATGATGCAAAACTCTGGGCTTGGAAACGCTGTTAGCCCTCTCACATCTCTTACGTACACCTTTCGATTACCTATTTTGATTATATGTACCCTCCGTGGAGAAACGGGAATTAATGACGAACCTCAGCATGAACTGATGGGTAAAATAACTACGAAAATCCTTGAGACAATGAAAATACCCTGGGAAATATTTCCGAAAAGTAAAGCGGAAATTAGACCCGCTCTTGCCCGGGCCGAAAAACACTTCCTACAATCGTCTACGCCATATGCGCTCATAATGAAAAAAGGAACTTGTGATCCGAGCTACAGGAATGCTCCTAAAAAACTAGGTACGCCAATCGTTAAAAATGAAATAAATGACACCGGACGAGGTCAACGTCCTAGCCGGCTTCAAGTCCTAAAAAGAATCGTTGAGAAAACTGAAAGAGAAAAAGCCGTGATTTTAGCTACTACCGGTTATACTGGTCGGGAGCTTTACAAGATTGGAGATCGAGCCAATCAATTTTACATGGTCGGGTCTATGGGTTGCGTTTCATCATTAGGTCTAGGATTGGCTCTAGTTAAGCCAGATCTTTTTGTGATCTTAGTAGACGGAGATGGAGCTGCGTTGATGAGGCTCGGAAATCTTGCCACAATCGGCGCTTACTCACCCCGCAATCTATTTCACTTCCTATTAGACAACGAAAGTCATGAATCGACTGGTGGTCAAGAGACCGTTTCAGGATCAATAGATTTCGCCAACGTAGCTGTCTCCTGTGGTTACAAAAGCATCACTCGACTTAACACATTGGGAGCGATAACGGAGAGATTTTTCAAATCGAAATCAAGTGGGCCTAAATTCATTCATTGTAAGACTAGGTCGCAACCCGATTTAACCTTGCCTAGGCCAACAATATCACCAAGTGATTTAGCAAAAAGATTCAAGGAATATATTGACTGAAATGATCCTTCTAAATCCTGGCCCAGTGACCCTAAGCCAAAGAGTTAAAAAATCGCTCTTGAGGCAGGACATTTGCCACCGAGAACCAGAATTTAGTGATTTACAAGAAAATATAAGGAGGAAACTCCTTCAAGTATACCAACTCGCTCCCTCTAACTGGGCGCCGGTATTGGTTACCGGATCCGGAACCTCTGCGGTAGAAGCAATGCTAACTAGTTGTGTTCCAAAAGACGGAAAGGTCCTTGTTATAGAAAATGGAGTATATGGTGAGCGAATGTCGGAAATACTAAGAACCTACGAAATTGAACACGAGAGATTGAGGAGTGACTGGGAAACTGCTATAGACCTTTCTACAGTAAACAAAATTTTGTCAAAAAAGACCTATTCTCACGCCGCAGTAGTACATCATGAAACTACTACTGGCCGCTTAAACAATATAAAGGAAATTTCCCGCTTATGCGGAAAGCATGGAACTAAACTACTTATCGACGGAGTTAGCAGCTTTGGAGCCGAAGAAATACCCTTTGGAGAAAATCCAATAGTTGCCTGTGCAGCTACTGCCAATAAGTGTCTTCATGGGGTACCGGGGACTTCTTTTGTTGTAATAAGTAGAAAGCTAGCGAAAGATTTCATCCCGCCCCGTCGTTCCGTATATTTAGATCTTTTCAAATACCTAGCAGCCCAGGATAAATCGGAGACCCCTTTCACACAATCTGTCCAATCTTTCTATGCTCTTGATGAGGCCCTTTCGGAGTTTTTCGAAAACGGAAGCCTAACTGGGAGGAATGAAACTTATAGAAATAGAATGAATACGGTTTCCGAAACTTTAAGCTCGTTGGGAATAGAATCCCTGTTACCCACAGAGTCTAATTCCGCGGTTTTGAAATCATTCTTCATACCGCCAGGTAAAACTTATGAAGGAATACACAAGTCTTTAAAGAGCATGGGCTTTATAATTTACGCGGGACAAAGCCATCTAAAGGAGAAGTTGTTTAGGATTTCCTTAATGGGAGACATTTCTGAGCAAGACCTTAACAACCTAAAGAAGGCTCTAGAAAAAACCTTCGATTGAGAGCTTTTCAGAAATAAAAGCAATCAACGCAGAGCTGGTTAAACCAGCATCATTGAGCATATCCTCTCTCGATCCGTGAGGAATAAGGCGATCAGGTAGACCATAATTAGCAAGTGCCACGTTAGCCCCAAGTCTCGCGACCAACTCATTGACCGCACTCCCCGCACCTCCTTCAATTACATTTTCTTCAACGGTAAGAATAAGCTCACAATCTTCAACTAACGTTTTTATAAGCTGTTCATCTAAGGGCTTCACAAACCGCATATTCACAACGTGAGCATCGAATTTTTCTCCTGCCTCCATTGATATATCCAAAGTCGTTCCAAAAGATAAAATAGCGAAGCGCTTACCTGAACGTCTTCTTTCTGCCCTACCTATAGGAATAGCTTCCATCTTTTTTACAACCGGCACACCCGGACCTGCGCCCCGAGGATACCGAACCGCAGCAGGGCCATCTACCAAAAATCCCGTATACAACATTTGCCTGCACTCATTTTCATCGGACGGAACCATAATCACAATTTCTGGCAAGCATCTCAAAAACGAAACGTCATAGCTACCATTGTGGGTAGGACCGTCAGCTCCAACGACTCCAGCTCTATCAATGGCGAATAATACTGGCAGCTTTTGGTTTATTACGTCGTGCACAACTTGATCGTACCCTCTCTGAAGAAAAGTCGAATATATTGCAACCACTGGCTTAAGACCCTCACAAGCCATGCCCGCCGCCACATTTACACAATGTTGTTCAGCAATTGCAACATCAAAGTATCTTTCTGGAAAATCTTGTTCAAATTTCACCAATCCAGAACCCTCTCGCATGGCCGGGGTTAGCGCTACCAACTTCTCATTTTGGGCGGCCATATCACACATCCACTCACCGAAGACTGCGCTATAGGTTGGGCTAGATTTTTCAGATTTCTTTACTATTCCCTTAACCGGATCAAAAGGTGTTACCCCATGGTATTTGACTGGGTCCCGCTCGGCCAGATCGTATCCCTTACCTTTTTTTGTAATCACATGCAAAAACTGAGGACCCTTTAATTTCCTCAGATTTTTGAGCGTAGCCAATAAAGTGGGCAAGTCATGGCCATCGATAGGGCCTATATAATTGAAACCGAATTCTTCAAAAAGTGTACCCGGCACAATCAAACCTTTAACGTGCTCCTCCGCCCTTCTTGCCAATTCCCATACTGAAGGCATTTGTGACAACACCTTTTTACTGCCAGCCCTAACGCTCGTATATATTTTTCCTGACAGAATTTGAGCAAACCGATTAGAAAGAGCTCCTACATTAGGTGATATCGACATATCATTGTCATTCAAAACAACTAGTATGTCAGCCTCCAAGGCGCCAGCATGATTTAGTGCCTCAAAGGCCACGCCAGCTGTCATTGCACCGTCGCCTATAACGGCCACGCAATGTCTATCGACACTTTCTATTTTTGAACCAATGGCCATTCCTAGTGCGGCGCTTATAGAAGTACTAGAATGACCTACACCAAAAGTGTCATAAATACTTTCGTCCCTTTTTGGGAAAGGCGCTAATCCGCCCCACTTTCTGATTGTTCTTAGACGATGTTTTCGTCCCGTTAAGATTTTGTGTGGATAGGCCTGATGTCCGACATCCCAAACTATTCGGTCGTGAGGAGTGTCATAGATGTAATGGAGCGCAACAGAAAGCTCGACAGATCCCAGTCCCGCAGCGAAGTGTCCACCGCTCTCACTTACCGATTCAATCAAAAAATTCCTCACTTCGTTAGCTACTTGCTTCAAGTCATCTTCGGATAGCCTCCGTAGATCTTCCGGGTTATCAATTCCATCAAGCAAAGGGTAGTCATTTTTTTCTTCCATAATAGGTATATTCTAGAGCAAAGTGAGGGTAGGTGTAAGAAAAATTAACGATGTTAAATCCAGTGGATGAGTTAGCGATGCTAGAGCGTCTTTGAACGTCCGACATATATTTTTCTAATAGAGCATAATTTCAGTCTGGGCCGCTGTACTTTTGCTGTCTCTTAAAGTAAGGTTCACAAGAAACGAAATGCTTGTAATTTATTGAAACCGAATACAATTTCTATCAGAACAGGTAAGAAAAAAGATGGGTGTACCACTTCTTCAACAATTCCGGGTAGGCTCCTACATACTAACTCAAAAATTAAAGGGTAATCGTAGATATCCTCTGGTTTTGATGTTAGAGCCTCTATTTAAGTGCAACCTGGCATGCGCTGGTTGTGGAAAGATTGACTATCCGAAAAACATCCTCGATAAACGATTATCGTTTGACGATTGTATGAAGGCCGTAGATGAATGCGGCTCTCCGATGGTTTCAATCGCTGGAGGGGAACCTTTGATCCACAAAGAAATGAAAAAAATCGTGGAAGGGTTTGTTGAGCGAAAAAAATTCATCTACCTCTGTACTAACGCTCTTTTACTAGATCGGAAGATGGACGATTACACTCCGTCGCCCTACCTAACCTTTTCGATCCACTTAGATGGCAACAAGGAAAGACATGACGCTTCGGTTTGCCGCTTAGGTGTGTATGACAAATGCGTAAAAATTATCAGGAAGGCTCTTGACAGAGGCTTTAGAGTCACTGTTAACTGCACACTCTTCCAAGGGGAAAGCGCCGAAGAAGTCGCTGAATTTATGAATGATATGATGGAACTCGGGGTCGAGGGTGTCACGATTTCACCCGGCTACTCCTATGAACGAGCACCTCGCCAGGACGTGTTTCTTAAAAGAATGGGAAGTAAGAATTTGTTTCGTAATCTATTTCGATTAGGGAAAAATAAAAGGTGGCGCTTTAATCAGTCTAGTCTTTACTTAGACTTTTTGGCCGGTAATCAGACCTATCATTGTACTCCATGGGGAAATCCAACTCGCAACGTCTTCGGTTGGCAAAAGCCCTGTTATCTATTGGTAGGTGAAGGTTATGCCAGAAGTTTTAAAGAACTAATGGAAGAAACAGACTGGGACAAGTATGGAACGGGAGTAAACCCCAAATGTGCGGATTGTATGGTTCATTCTGGATACGAAGCAACAGCCGTTAACGATACTTTCGAGAATCCATTAAAGGCTTTCAAAGTATTTCTTAGTGGGCCTAAATTTGACGGGGAAATGTCTCCTGAAGTTCCTTTTTTCTATCAAGACGGAATTTCCCAAAGAAGCATCACTAACCCACCCACGAATCTAGGGAATTGCGGCACAGAGGTTGCTCAAAGATCAGAACAACGTAAGTGATCTATTTCTGCTTGGCTTCCGCTATTGCGTGGACATGTATACTGTCGCTCCCGTTTAGACCGTGGGGAACCAAAGAACTATTTTCACCAAATGTCGACAGAGACAATAGTGCTCTTGATGAGCTCACCGTTTTGATACCCGCTAGAAATGAAGAAAAACATATACAAACAACTTTACTTTCCTTACGGCGACAAGATAATTCTGGAAAAATAATCGTCATAAATGATGAAAGCTTTGATAGCACGGCAAAGAAAATCGTTGATCTCGATTTAAGAAACTTAGAGCTGGTAAATGGAACCTCTCCCCCAGTAGGATGGACGGGAAAAGTCTGGGCCCTTCACCAAGGCTTCCAAAAGGTCACCACACCTTTCGTATTGTTAATGGATGCCGACATAATCTTAGATCCGAAAACTTTAACTTCCCTGCTAAGCGAGCTTAAACAAAAAAAATACCATCTAATGTCTATTATGGCTGTTTTAAAGACTGACACGTTATGGGAGAAGCTACTGATACCGGCTTTTATTTATTTTTTTAAAATGTTATATCCCTTTGAATTATCTAATAGAAGTGACTCTAATGTAGCTGCAGCGGCTGGTGGATTGATTTTAATCCGAACAGAATGTCTACGGGAAATAGGTGGATTTGAGGCTATAAAAGATGCCATTATCGACGATTGTACTTTAGCTAAGCTCGTTAAGAGAAATGAAAGACGAACCTGGATAGGACTGAGTCATGCGGTAAAGACCACGAGACGTTATGAATCTATAAAAACTATCTGGAATATGGTAGCTAGAACGGCCTACACGCAATTGCACTACTCGATTATATTGTTGTTAATATCTAGCTTCACTCTCTTAATAATTTTCATAGCCCCTCTGACCGGTCTCGCATCGGGAGATCCCTTAACGACTATAATCTCTATAGTATCTGTTGGCATGATGAGTCTGTCTTTTCGACCAATAATAGGATTCTATCGGTTATCGGTGTTCTGGTGCCTAACCCTGCCCCTCAGCACTACTTTGTTTCTAATGATGACTTGGACTTCCGCCTTTAGGTTTTGGACTGGCCAACGAAGTCATTGGAAAGATAGAGTTTATAGTAAATAATTTCTACAATTCTTAATAAAGAACGAAAAATGTATATATTCACCAAATTAGCCGCGATATTTATTTTATCTATAAGCGCCGCAAATGCGGGCGATGTCCTAGAGTCTGTAACGGTGGTTAATAAACTACACGAGTCATTATTGACTACGATGAAACTGGGCGATAAGAAGAGCCCTTCCGAAAGATACAACTTACTGGAACCGATAATTTCTCAAAGCTTTGATTTTCCTAAAATTGCTCGTATTGTGACGGGGCGCCATTGGAAAAATGCCTCAAAGACGGATCAAAAACATTTTAAGAATTCGTTGTTGAGACTCGGCACGTCGTCATACATATCGAATTTCAAAGAGTATTCTGGGCATCGCTTCAAGATCATACAAAGCACAGAATTTGACAAAAAGGCGATCGTTGAAACCGCCTTGATTGATTCCGAAAATAACTCCATAAAAATCAAGTATATGTTGCAAAAAAAAGAAAGCGTATGGCGAATCATAAATGTCATTGCCGAGGGAGTTTCGGATCTATCTATAAAACGGGCAGATTACACTCTGTTTTTGGGGTCGAATTCCTTGGGCGCTTTAGCTAAGACATTGAATAATAAAATACAGCTTTCCCACTAGCCCCGCTCTACTTGGTTTTAAACCAACAACCTAATTAATTTTTAAATAGTGCGAATCGCAATTAACTGTGGCAATATGTTTCAACTAGATTTTCTAAAAGAGGTGGGACGAAATAGAAATATGAAGAGAAATATATTTTTACATGCTCTGATGGGTTTGATACTTATCGGTACTTCCGGTTGCGCTTCTAATGTAGCAAAAAACGATAACGATCCCGCAGAGAAATTAAACCGCAAATTTTACGCAATAAATGACACACTAGACAAGAAA
>CAZXQY010000070.1:11878-13472 GCA_964642505.1 uncultured Gammaproteobacteria bacterium
CAGTCGGCACCGCCTCCAGTTGAAGCAATGCCCGTTGAACCGGTTGCAAAAGTCTATGTTGATATTGCCCCTGATCCGGTAAGAGACGGTGTAACTAATTTTTTTGATAATCTGACCTACCTAAACACAATCTCAAACGATTTATTGCAAGGGAAATTTTCTCTTTTTGCTAAAGACAGCGCAAGATTCGTTATAAACAGCACAATAGGACTGGGCGGATTAATGGATCCGGCAAGTAAAATGGGACTGAAAAACCGAAACGAAGATCTTGGACAAACCTTGGCTGTTTGGGGGGCTAAAGAAGGGGCCTACATAATGCTGCCGTTTCTGGGACCCAGTTCAACCAGAGATGTAACGTCTCCGGTGATGGGAATGGCGACCAATCCCATGACTTATCTTGCCGCTGTGGTCACCATTCCTGTAGGAATTGTTAACGCCATCAACTCTCGGGCTAATTTGTTAGATGCGACTAGAATGAGGGATCAGGCCGCTATAGACCCATATACCTTTGTTAGAGAAGCGTGGAGACAGCAGAGAAATTACGACATACACGACGGGGATCCGCCAGATAATGAGGATAATTTCGATGAGCTGTTGGACATCGAGAGCGAAGCAACAGGTATACTTAAGGTTTACTGACGCCGAAATTTAGGGTATCTCAACAGGGTGGGCCGACCTACGCTAATCTTCCTGTCTGCCCCCTCTGTCGGAGACAATGATCGACCAACACTAGAGCTACCATTGCCTCTGCAATCGGTACGGCTCTTATACCAACACATGGATCGTGCCGCCCGTGTGTTGAGACAGTCGTTTCTGCTCCCTTCTCATCAATCGTGTTTCCTTCCAGCCGAATACTGGATGTGGGTTTTAGCGCTAGGCTAACCACCACTTCATCTCCGTTTGAAATACCACCTAAAATACCACCAGAATGATTGGTAACAAAACCCTCTCGATCGATTTCATCACGAATTTCAGAACCCTTTTTATTCACTACTTGAAACCCAGTACCAATCTCTACTCCCTTTACAGCATTTATGCTCATAAGCGCTTTAGCAAGGTCGGCATCTAGCCTATCAAACACTGGCTCACCTAAGCCAACTGGCACATCAGTAGCAATTACGCTGACCTTCGCTCCTACAGAATCACCTTCTCTTCGAAGATTATCTATATAATTCTCTAGCTCCGGAATCTTAGCCGCGTCAGCACAAAAAAATGAATTTTCCTCAATTATCGCAGGCTCTAAGTTTCTTAGGTGTATAGGTCCTAATTGAGACAAGTAGCCTTGTACTTTGGTACCAAAATGCTCCAACAAGTACTTTTTCGCAATACCACCTGCTGCAACCCTCATACAGGTTTCTCTCGCCGAAGATCTTCCACCCCCGCGATAATCCCTTAATCCATACTTTTTAAAATAAGTATAATCGGCATGTCCTGGTCGAAATTTATTTTTAATATCTGAATAATCTTTTGATTTTTGATCGGTGTTAGATATCTCCAGACTAATCGGAGTTCCAGTTGTAACTCCTTCAAAAACTCCGGAACATATCTTAACAACATCGTTCTCCCTTCGCTGAGTTGTGTGCCGATTTTGCCC
>CAZXQY010000071.1:0-13432 GCA_964642505.1 uncultured Gammaproteobacteria bacterium
CTGCTAATCTGGAAACTCTATCTACCATTTCGCGCCATGAACGATTTCTGTCACCGTTTATAGAGGCGATATTGTCTGGTATTTGTTGTTGGTTCCTTTTAAGTGGTTGCGTTACTCTCATAGCTTAGTTCCCTTGTCTTTAATATCAGCAGTTGTATCCTTCAAATCTTTAACAAGTTGCGCCATTATCGCACTTGCTGATTCTATCTTAGTTATCCCGTTGACAGATTCTCCAGCATATAAAGGTAATTCTTCGATTTCCCCTTTGAAACCGAGTACCGGCGGAAAGACAGTATATTTAGGAATACCCATCTCCTTAGAATTAATGGTTAAAGTCCCGACTATTTCGTTTTCTCCTTGTCTGTCGCCAGGTACGGGCGAACCTTGTGACAGCCAATCTTCGTAGACCCGAGTTTTAATTACTCTGTGCCTTGCATTTTTCCAACCAATATCAAAGAGTGTGGTCAGTGTGGTGTCAGCGGCCGTCGAAGAAATAATCCTTTCTTTATAAAGTTTGGAGGCGTACGCTTCGTGGCTTGCTACAAACCGAGTTCCCAAGGAGACCGCCTTCGCTCCAACTTTGAGGTGATTGGCAATTTGCCGTCCCGAGCTAATCCCACCGGCTGCAATGACTGGGAGGTTGTTTAGCTCTTTGCATGTTTCTTCAAGGGTAGTCGATAAGTTTTGCTTAGCTTTAACGTGTCCACCTGCTTCAACCCCCTGAATAATTACTGCATCTACACCGCTGCTGGCGGCGGCGCTGGATTCTTCCGCATTACCACATTGAGATATTAGAAAGACACCTCGTCTACGAGCATCACGTACAAATGGTTGGGGATCTCCCCAAAACAAAATTATAACTTCAACTTGATTGTCGAAGCAGGCGTCGATGTCTGTTCCGTCAGACATGGGGAGGATAATGTTAGCCCCAAAAGGTTTTCGTGTCATAGTACGAGTTTCAGAAATCATGTCTGAAATGTGATCGCTAGGTAATCCCCCGACCCCTAAAACACCGAAACCGCCTGCTTCTGATATCCCATGAACCAGCTCTGGTCCGGCTAATCCGCCTCCCATGCCCGCGTTCCAGATAGGGTATTTGGTGTGAAATGGATCTAAACGGTCAGTCAACAAAAGTTCCTCCAAGCCTTTGAGCTAGTGATTCTAACCTAATTATAATCCCGATTAACATTTTGTTTGACCTTGACGTATCAGTACTCTTTGAAACTGCCCAAATTACAGGGAGGTTGCAATATTTTGTTTTTAGCAGCATATTACTCGGAAAGAGCTAGGGGTGCTGCTGAGATGGTAGGTGGCTGAGAATAAACCCTTCGAACCTGAACTGATTAATATTGGCGTAGGGAAGCATGCGAAACTAGCCCCTTTTTAAAAATTGCCCTGTCGGTAATAATTTGAGGTGTTAGTTTTATGAGCGTATCGAGATCAGAAAACTTTTTAAGCGAATCTGCGGTCGTAGATGAAGCTGTAGTTCAACCATTTCCTAAATCCAAGAAAGTGTATGTCAGTGGTAGCAGGACTGATTTGAGAGTTCCAATGAGGGAAATTGAGCAGCACGATACCGTTTCTGACAAAGGGGTCGTTTCAAACGCTGCGATAACCGTTTACGACACTTCGGGTAAGTATACGGATCCGTCAGAATCAATAGATATTAGGAAGGGCTTGTCCCCAACTCGAGACAGTTGGATTTCTGAACGAGAGGATACCGAAAGACTGGATGTGTTGAGTTCTAGTTACGGACGTTTGAGATCCGTGGATCCTAATCTGAGTCATTTACACTTTACTAGGCAGTTATTGCCAAGACGGGCTAAGAGTGGAAAGAACGTGAGTCAGATGTATTATGCTAGGCAAGGAATTATTACCCCCGAGATGGAGTTCGTGGCCATCAGAGAAAACCAAAGGATGGACCGTGTCAGGCATAGTGAATTTGGAAGAGTGCATCAGGGTGAATCTTTTGGAGCTGAGATACCTAATGAGATCACTCCTGAATTTGTAAGACAAGAGATAGCACGAGGTCGAGCTATATTGCCTGCGAATATAAATCATCCAGAATCAGAACCTATGATTATCGGAAGGAACTTTTTGGTAAAAATAAATGCCAATATTGGTAATTCGGCAGTTACTTCTTCCATAGAAGAAGAGGTGGCCAAGATGACGTGGGCTACTAGGTGGGGAGCAGACACGATCATGGATCTTTCTACGGGAAAAAACATACATGAGACGCGCGAGTGGATTGTAAGAAATTCACCCACCCCAATTGGCACGGTCCCAATCTACCAGGCGTTGGAAAAGGTTGGAGGAATCGCGGAAGAACTTAGTTGGGAGATATTTCGCGATACCTTGATTGAGCAGGCGGAGCAAGGAGTAGATTATTTTACAATTCACGCCGGAGTTCGGTTGGCCTATGTACCCATGACTGCTAAAAGAATGACTGGGATAGTTTCAAGAGGCGGCTCAATAATGGCTAAGTGGTGTTTGTCTCATCATAGGGAAAGTTTCTTATACGAGAACTTTGAAGAACTCTGTCTAATCATGAAAGAATATGACGTTAGTTTTTCTTTAGGAGATGGGCTTCGGCCAGGTAGTATAGCGGATGCCAATGATCAGGCACAATTCTCGGAGCTTGAAACATTAGGGGAGCTTACAGAAGTCGCTTGGAAGCACAACGTACAAACCATGATTGAGGGACCGGGTCATGTCCCAATGCATCTGATAAAACAGAATATGGAAAAACAGTTGAAGCATTGCGGTGAGGCCCCGTTTTATACTTTGGGTCCTCTCACTACCGACATAGCCCCCGGGTACGACCATATTACCTCGGGTATTGGTGCTGCGATGATAGGGTGGTATGGTACCGCCATGTTGTGTTACGTCACTCCTAAAGAGCATCTTGGACTGCCTGACAAAGAAGATGTCAAAGAAGGAATAATAACTTATAAAATCGCTGCTCACGCTGCGGATTTGGCGAAAGGCCACCCGGGAGCTCAAGCTAGAGATAACGCACTGTCCCAGGCGAGATTTGAATTTCGATGGGAGGACCAATTCAATTTGAGTCTGGATCCAGATAGGGCTCGAGAATTTCACGATCAGACCCTACCTAAAGAAGGACATAAGGTGGCTCATTTCTGTTCGATGTGTGGCCCGAAGTTTTGTTCAATGAAAATCACTCAAGAGGTGAGGGATTTTGCAGAGTCTAAAGGAGTAGATGGTAAGGTAGCATTGTCTGAAGGGATGAAGGAGAAAGCCGTCCAATTTAATGAGCTGGGTGGTAATATTTACAACAAAAGCTAAGGTGACGTCTCGAAGAAAGAAAATTTTCGGAAAGGGAGATGTAAGAAGATGGAAGGTAAGAAGGTAGCTTTGGTAACGGGAGCGGCTCGTGGTTTAGGTTTCGAAATTTCGCGTCAATTGGGAGAAAAGGGTTATGTTTTATACCTAGGAGCACGGGACGCGGAGGCTGGTCACAGGAAAGCGGAGTCCTTAAAAGAGGAAGGTATTGAAGCGCACGTAGTTGAATTAGATGTTGGAAGTGAAGAAAGTATAGAGAAGGCCCTCGCCGACGTGCACGAAAAGGTCGTCCATATAGACGCGTTTATCAACAATGCCGGAACGTTTGAAGAAGAATGGGGTACGATGCCAAGTGAACTGGAGTTGAAACATTTGAAACGTACCTTCGAGGTTAATTTTTTTGGCCCGTTTTTATTGCTCAGAGGCCTCATTCCTTTAATAAGGAAGAGTGTCGCTGGTCGCATAGTCAATATATCGAGCGATATGGGATCGCTGGAAGGAATTAACGATCCGGATTCCATAGTATACAACGTCATGGGACCGGCATATCAAGCGTCCAAAGTGGCTATAAACTCCTTAACCGCGCTTTTTGCTAAGGAACTCAAAGATACACCCCATAAGGTGAATTCTGCTTCACCAGGTTGGTGTAGGACTGACATGGGGACTGAAGATGCTCCCCTGAGTGTTGCTGAAGGAGCTGATACACCAGTGTGGTTGGCTACACTAGACAGTAGCGGCCCTACTGGAAAGTTTTTTTCTGCTACTCGGGGGCGTGGAAGAATGGAATGGTAGTGAACTATAATCGGCAGTACAGCTTATAGACTAATTTAAAAGCCAGGGAAATAAAAAATGAAATTTGGTGCAATTATTTTCGCTACCGATAAAAGTATGCAACCGGTTGAATTAGCAACTGAGATCGAAGCCCGTGGTTTGGATTCTTTTTTTGTTCCGGAACACACCCATATTCCGACAAATACCACTTCTCCTTTTTTTCCAGACGGCAAAGTGCCGGAGATGTACCATCGAACGTACGATCCTTTTGTTGCGTTAGGCGCCTGCGCCGCCGCAACAGAGAGGATTAGCCTGGGAACAGGTATTTGTCTAGTGTCTCAAAGGCATCCGATTACGTTGGCGAAGGAGGTCGCAACATTAGACAGGCTGTCTAACGGGCGTTTTATTTTTGGTATAGGAGCTGGTTGGAACAAGCCGGAGGTTGAGAATCATGGTGTTCCCTTCGGGAAAAGATGGGCTGTTACCAGGGAGCGTATTTTGGCCATGAAAAAAATATGGACCGAAGACGAACCGGAGTATCACGGTGAATTCGTAAATTTCGATAAAATGTGGTCGTATCCGAAACCACTGCAAAAAGGAGGTCCACCGATCTGGATAGGTTCGAATTCTAAATATGTTCCTGATCGAATTGCGGAATATGCCGATGGCTGGATACCGATAGGAGGAAGAGAAGGAGGAGGAAGTGTGGAGGGTGTAAAAGCAGCCTGTGCAAAAAGAGGGCGTAAATATGAAAAGTTGACGTTAGCATATTTTTTGGCGCCTTTAGAGGAAGAGGCTGTTCGGCAGCATATTCAGGAAGGATATACGCATTTTGTCTTTGGTCTTCCATCCGAGGATAGAGAAAAAGTACTTCCTGTCCTTGATCAGATTGAGGCTCTTGTAGCCAAAATTCGCAATAACTGACGAAAAGGAGATTAAAAGGTGTTACCTGTAGGCTACTTCCCTTGTACTCAAGACCCGCCCGATGGAAAAAACATTGCCAAGGTTATCGATGAGCTAATGGAACAGGCGGTGTTATGTGAAGAAGTCGGCTTCGATGGATTTTATTTTACGGAACATCATCAACAAGAAGATGGTTATCTTCCGTCTCCGGTATTGCTTTCTGGTATGGTCGGGATGAAGACAAAGCGGATCAAAGTTGGAACCTGCGTCCTATTGTCTCCGTTATATCACCCTATACGTTTGGCTGAAGACATTGCGGTCGTAGACCAGGCTACAAAAGGGCGAATGGTAGCGGCAATGGGAATAGGGTATCAGCCTAGTGATTTTGATGCTTTTGGCGTATCCATAAAAGAGCGGGCAGCTAGAACAGAGGAAAGTGTTGAGATATTGCGAAAGGCGTGGACCGGAGAACGATTTTCCTATATTAGTCGTTTTCATACCATTGATGATGTAAGAGTAACCCCGACAGCTTATCAAAAAGGTGGGCCGCCTATATGGTTAGCTGGTTGGGTCCCAGCTGGGTTGAGGCGAGCGGGTAAAATGGGTGATGGGTGGATAGCCGATCCTATTCAATCGCTAAGCGTTATCAAGGATTATGCCAGACAGTATAGAGAAGAGGCTAGGAAGAACGATAAAAAGCCGTTTGTAGTATTGATGAGAGATTGTGTTATAGGTGAAAACTGGGACGCGTGTTCTAAAAAAAGCGGACCTACTATGGCTACGCATAAATGGTATTACCATTACGGTGCGTATGTTCAAGATGATCTGATAAAGGATGTTAAGTCACCAAATGATCTGTCATTTGAGGTGGCAGCCAAGGAAAGATTAATAGCGGGTTCGCCACAACAGTGTCTGGAACAATTACAGATGTGGAAAGAAGAGATAAAGCCTGATTACGTGATGCTACGGATGAGGCAACCTGGTGGTCCTCCCCAAGAGGAAGCACTAGAAGATATCAAAATGTTTGGTGAACGCGTAATAAAACAACTGTCGTAAGATTCTTGCCGACTAGGTCGTAAATTAGGCAGATATTGGATAAAGAAAATGAAATACTTTGAGGACAACTCGTTATCGATAGGGGCGACGCCTTTAGTAAAATTAAATCGAGTGGTCAATAGTGACAAGGTGCTTGTGTTAGCTAAAATTGAAGGTAGAAATCCAGCCTATTCCGTGAAATGTAGAATCGGTGCTTCGATGATTTGGGCTGCAGAGAAAGAGGGCGTACTTCAAGAAGGTGTAGAAGTCGTTGAACCCACTAGCGGAAATACCGGGATAGCACTCGCTTTCGTTTGTGCGGCAAAAGGATATAATTTGACTCTTACTATGCCGGATAGTATGAGCTTAGAGCGACGGAAAGTACTAAAAGCGTTTGGTGCAAAATTAGTTTTGACCGAAGGAGTCAAAGGAATGAAGGGCGCTATAAGTAAGGCAGAAGAGCTAGTGGCCGAGAATCCTGGAAAATATTTTATGCCCCAGCAGTTTTCTAATCCGGCGAACCCCGAGATTCACGAGGAGACGACGGGTCCGGAAATTTGGGCTCAGGCAGATGGGAAGATAGATGCTTTGGTGTCTGGTGTTGGAACTGGAGGTACAATAACAGGAATCAGCAGGTTTTTGAAAGAAAAACGAGGTCGAAAAGTGTGTTCGGTCGCGGTTGAACCAGCTGGAAGTCCGGTTATCTCGCAAACGTTAGCCAATGAGCTCCTAAAACCGGCGCCTCATAAAATACAAGGGATAGGAGCCGGCTTTATTCCAAAAAATTTAGATCTTCAACTAATCGATCGTGTGGAGCAAGTAACTAACGAAGAGGCCATAGTGATGGGTCGTCGTCTGGCGACTGAGGAAGGCATATTTGCTGGAATTTCTTGTGGAGCGGCCACTGTCGCAGCGTCTCGCCTATCGGAAGAAAGAGAGTTTGAAGGAAAAACCGTCGTCGTTATCCTTCCGGACGCCGGGGAACGATACCTCTCAAGCGCGATGTTCGATCATATTACGCCTTAAAAGGTTTTAGACGATTGTTTTGAGCCCCGTGAAAAACTGCCGATCCTCTCTTAGTACTAAAAGCAGCGATACAGTACTTTTTTTATTACTTCGTATTAATTGGGTCCACTGATCAGTACTACTGATAGTTACGTCGTTTACTTTTAAAATCAAGTCTCCAGGCATTAATCCTGCCTGCTCTGCTACACTTGCCGCCTTAACTTTTGTTACAACGACTCCTACGATGTTTGATTCTAGATTTAATTTACCCCGGAGAGATGTAGTCAGATCAGAAAGACGTAAACCGAAAGTGTGCTCTCCTTTTGATAACCGATCGGCTTCTCTTTGTAAGGTACTGAGGCGAGATTGATCATGCAGATTGACGAACAGTGTTTTCTTTTTTCCATTTCGAACTACCGTTAGATTGTATGAATGATTAGGTTTGGCCAAAGCGACGAGACGAGCCAGTGAGGTTGGCCCATCGATTTTTTTTCCGCTAAAGGAAATTATCACGTCTCCAATCATCATCTTCCCTTTTTCTGCAGCGGTGCCTTTTTGAATATCGGTGACTAAAGCTCCTTGTTGACTAGTCAGTTTTAAAGCTTCGGCGAGGTCCGGCGATAAAGATTGTGTCTTAATTCCAAGATATCCTCTGCTCACATGACCGAAGTCAACAAGATCTTGAATGATTCGTTCGACATCAGTTGAAGGTATGGCGAAACCGATCCCTATGTTGCCCCCGTTTGGTGAATAGATAGCGGTGCTGACAGCTACCACTTCTCCTCGCATGTTTAAAATGGGGCCGCCGGAATTACCGCTATTTATAGGAGCATCTATCTGAAGATAGTTATCGTACTTGCCGATTTTCAAATTTCTATTTTTAGCAGAAACTATACCAGATGTTGCCGTTCCGATTAGGCCGAAGGGGCTACCAATTGCAATTATGGAGTCGCCTATCCGAACTTTGTCAGAATCTCCGAAGTTAACGTGAGAGAAACCGGAGCCTTGAACCTTTAAAACCGCCAGGTCGGATACTGGATCAACTCCAATAATCTTTGCAGGTCTGGTCGAAGCATCAGAAAACATCGCTTTTATAGTTGTAGCTTGGTGGACTACGTGTGCATTGGTTACGATAAGGCCGTCTGAATTGACTAGAAAACCAGATCCGACACCTAGGGGAGGGGGACGATTAAAATTGGGTGATTGGGGACCATAGTGACCTTTGGATCTGCGGTCATAAAAGCCTTGAAAATTAGGCCTGTGCTGGTAGTTCTTGATTTGCGGCGGTATTCTATTCACCTGTATTTGGACTACCGCATCCCGACTAGATTCAATAATATCAGCCAGTGTTGTGTTCGTAGCGCCTGCCGACTGAGAGAAAACTAGTATAAAAGAAATACAAATGATCTTCTTCGTTTCCAAAATAGAGGGCGGCCAAGACGCAAAAGCCTGTAGTTTTGTCTTCATAGTGAATGTTCTCCTATCAAAAAGGGTGGGGCCGAGTAGGCCCCACCTGAGGGTTTGCCACCCCGTAGGAAAGGGTGGCGGGGGATTGAAATCAAAGTTAATCTACCTACGGTTACAGAAAGGTGGATAGATTATTACGATTTTGTAATGTTGGAGGGCTTGAATCAGGTAAAGGACTCATATAGAAAAGGTTTCCTGTGATTTAATCATTAGGTGAGGGCATGAGAATACTAATTGTAGAGGACGATTTAGAAACTTTATCGTTCATTAAGAAGGGGTTTTTAGAGGATGGTCACGTGGTTGACACAGCATCCGATGGAAACCAAGGCCTGCTAATCGCTAGTACATCGAATTTTGATTTGATAGTTCTTGATCGCATGATCCCTGGTATTGATGGGTTAGGTATTGTTCGAACGCTTAGGGCTAACAAGAACAAAACGCCTATATTAGTGCTTAGCGCCTTAAGTGATGTCGATCAAAGGGTAGAGGGGTTGGAGGCAGGATGTGACGATTATTTGATCAAACCTTTTGCATTTAGCGAATTAAAGGCCCGGGCTAATGTTCTCACGAGGCGACCCACAATACCCGATAAGACGACAGTTCTAGAGACTAGCAGTTTAAAAATGGACTTAATGGGGCGACGAGTTTTTAGGGAAAATAAAGAGATAAATTTGAAACCCCGAGAATTTAGGCTGCTGGAATTTCTGTTACGACACCCTGGTCAAGTGGTGACACGAACTATGTTGTTAGAACAAGTTTGGGATTATCATTTCGATCCTCAAACGAACGTTATCGATGTGTACATCAGTAGGTTGAGGGTAAAACTAGATAAGGGCTTCGCCACTCCGTTATTAGAAACGGTAAGAGGTTCCGGTTATCGCTTACTGGAAGATTGATGTAAATGATTTCAAAAAAAATTAGAGAAATTCTTCGTACCTTAACCTTTAAGCTCACGGTTTCATTTAGCATTTTTTTAGGCCTTTCTTTAAGTTTATTGGCTCTATTCTTCTATTGGTCTACGATTGGGCTGTTGGTGAGAGAAACAGATGCTGCGCTGAATGCAGAAATTAATTCACTAGCCGATCAATACAACGAACATGGTCTGGAACGACTGGCGAAAGTAATCCGTTTCAGGATCACGCAGCAAGAAAATAGAGAAATGGTTTATGTTCTCGCTAATCGTTCGGGCAGGATCGTCGTTGGTAATCTTTCCCGCTGGCCAGAAATGGTTCTGGATAACGAAAATAGAACAGAGTTCACTCATGGTTTTAAAGAAAAACAAACCAAAACCAGAGCAAGAGTGTTTCGATTGGAATCTGGGGTAACACTTTTAGTTGGGCGAAATATAGGACAGATCCAAAAGCTTCGCGCTATTTTCTCCAACTCTATATACGGAGCGATCGTGCTGACCCTTATTTTTGCTATTCTAAGCGGCTTGCTGTTTAGTCGAAAGATGTTGCAACGGCTTGACTCTTTCACAACTGTTACTGCGGACATTATGCAAGGTAAATTGAGTCGCAGAATCGAGGAAACCGGAACATTAGACGAGTTCGACGTTTTGGCAAGGCACTTAAACTCTATGCTTGAACGGCTTGAGACATTAGTTTCGGGTGTTCGACACGTTTCAGATAATATCGCGCATGATATGCGGACACCGCTAACTAGGCTTAGAAATAGAATAGAAGGTATATCTAGAAAATTGGAAGGTAACAGCCAACTAGAGGTAGAGGAATGCGTGGCTGAAGCGGATGAGCTTTTAAACATGTTTTCTTCTTTACTAAGGATAGCGAGGATAGAATCAGGCAGTTACGGCGGAAAGTTTGAAAATATAGACATGGCTATTATTGCAACAGATGCGATAGAATTATATCAAGGCTCGGCTGAAGAAAAAGGTGTAGTAATAGTTGCACAGATCGACAAAGGTGTACATCTACTAGGTGATAGACATCTTTTATTTCAATTGCTCGCCAATCTCATCGATAATGCTGTTAAGTACACGTTAGACGGGACTTCTATAGGAGTAATCGTCGAAAAAAATCTTGAAGAAGTTATTGTGCTCGTTGCAGACAATGGACCCGGAGTCGCCGCTGAGGATTATGAGCGAATGAGTGGCAGGTTCGTACGACTGGATCCTAGTAGAAGTCTTCCGGGCAGTGGACTGGGTTTGAGCTTAGTTAAAGTCGTGGTGGATCTCCATAAGGGTACGATTCATTTTTCTGATAATCGGCCTGGACTTCGGGTAGAGGTTCGTGTCCCCGTCTCCCATGGCTGAAGCATCTTCGGCCTAGTACAGAGCAGCCTGTGGAAATTAATTTTTTTCTACTTCCTTCACAGCATTATCATAAGACGAGTTGTCTTCCAAAGAATCCGCCTCAAGTTCAATTTCTATGATTCTTAGTATTTCACCTAAGAAAATTTCTCGACGTTTGGTTCGAGCTTCCAGTACCGTATCTGATGGGTTAAACATTTCTATCTCCTCCTCCGTCAAAACTCCCTTTTCTTCGAGCAGTCTTTCGACGGTATCAAGACGTTCCATCAAAACAGATGTTTCTCCGGCAAGTCCCATGATCATAGATACTAACTTATCGATATTATTATCTTCGAAAAAATAAGGTCTCTCTCCTTTGGCCTTTCTTTTTAGAACTCTTTCCACCATGCTAGCTTACTTCCAGTTACCATAAATGAACCATTGTCCACCACCACCAAAATCTCCTCCCTGAAAAACCTCGGAACGCCTAACTTTCTCTATTTGGAAAGCGCTAGGAATCATGGTGTTGAATTTTTTGCTTATATCAAATCCGGCTTTCGTGGATAACTCGTTTAAGTCTATTTCATGAGATTTCGACCAAAACGGCTCGTTGTTGTTTCTTGTATCCCAGTCCAACATAAAGGCGTCAAACGGGCTCATACCCTCATAAGGGGGAGTTTCGGCATGAATCATTACTCCTCCATCAGCCAAGAGTCGGTGGCATTCTCTTATAATATTTCTGATGGCTTTGTTTGAGGTTTCGTGTAACAAGATGTGGGATACGATAAGGTCAAAATATCCATCTTGAAAGTCTAGATTTTCCGCATTCTGCTGAGAAAAATGGATCGGGGCCTCTAAATCCTGAGCCCGGGCATGGGCGTATCGGAGCATAGGAGCGGCCACATCGACTGCGTAAACTTCCGCGTCGCGAAATTCCTTCACATAAGGTACGGTGCTATGTCCAACTGCGCAACCTAGATCCAATATTCTCTTAGGCTTAAAGTCCGGATGATTCTCCTTTAGCCATAAAACGACGCTCGCTCCCATATCGTCATTAAAAGGGCCCATTTGACCCATTGCGTAAATATGAACAGCGCGGTCATAAACCATGCCGGGAGACGCGTCTTCTTCGGTGAACTCACTGTGATAACCTCCTGGTTGGCAATGGATATCAACCGCAGTGTGGTATCGGGGGATCTCAAAATTTTTATCAAGATTTAAGCTGCTTATTGAAGCGCTCTGCCCTGCTGAGCGAACTTTATCGTTAAGCTCTTCTAGTTGGCCTTCTACTGGGAGTTGGCACGAAGACCACATCATTTCTTGGCTAGTTCTTAAAAGCGTGCTGAACATTTGATAGTACGAGTCTTTAACCATTAAATCTCTCACTTCAAATCGATCAGAAGGCGGGCGATGTTCAGATTTCTCAAATCTTGGCTGCAGAGTTTTTTCGAATCTAGCACGGTTGCCGGCATGAATATTTTTAACGAGGTATTCTTTATAGGAGCGAACAAAGTCTTGTCTAGCTTTCTCATCATGTTTAGTCGGGGTTAAAAATTGATGTTGAGTCTGTTCTGTTTTCGACATAGTTTCACTCATGTTGATTTCTCCCCTGCTTTAATTTAAAAGCCTTGATTTTTTTGCATTGATAAGTATTTAGATGATAACAGACAAAAAGCCGTTAATTAACAGTCCGTTGAGCCCTGGCTTACGGTTTTCGTTTATAGGAGACGGTTAAAAAAGGGCAAAATGTCTTGAAACGGTCAGAATGTCGGCCATTACATCAGGTATTAGGGAGCTTTATTTCTTCCGATAAATCCATGAAAATGGTGCTCAGCGCGAGATAAGCTGTGAAGGAGAGTAATTTGGCTGGGACTTATAGATTAGGGGTGGATGTCGGGGGAACATTTACCGACGTTCTTTTAGTTAATGAGACAGATGGTACGCAATTTTCCGCCAAGGTCGCGTCCACTCCCAGGGATTCCTCGGTTGGAGTGCTTCACGGAATTGAAAAAGCCTGCCTCCTAGCTGATATAGAGGCTACCGATATAACAAGTGTAATGCACGGTACAACTGTGGCGACGAATACGATATTGACGGGTACTGGCGCTACTGTGGGGTTGGTAACTACGCGTGGTTATCGGCAAATCTTACAAATAGCTAGATCGTTTGTTCCTGGTGGGTTAGGTGCTTGGGTAATTTACAACAAATCAGACCCAATGGCTCCTTTAGAGCTCACCTTAGAGGTGGATGAAAGGATAGGTAGTGACGGGGAAGTTGTTCGGCCTTTTGATCACCAGGGATTCGAAAAATCAATAAGGAAGTTAGAGGAACAGGGGATAGAATCGCTAACCATCTGCTTAATAAACTCTTTCGCTAATCCTGTCCACGAAATAAAAGCAAAGGGCATTGCTGAAAACATACTACCTAATATTCCGGTATCAATCTCATCTGAAGTAATACCTGAGATGCAAGAATATGAAAGAGCCGTTACCACGGTCGCAAATTCGTACGTGCGACCTAAGGTTCAACACTACATTCGTAACTTGGCCACGGAACTAAGAGATAGGATGGGAGAAGTCAATTTAGATATTCTTCGTTCTGACGGTGGATTGTCTTCTGCAGAAAACGCTGCAAATTTCCCAGTCAATCTGTTGATGAGCGGGCCGGCAGGCGGAGTGACCGGGGCGATGTGGGTGGCAA
>CAZXQY010000072.1:0-13429 GCA_964642505.1 uncultured Gammaproteobacteria bacterium
AAACAAGCTCCTAACTTTTGGGCTTTAGGGTAAATCGGGCTTACCGATAAATCTAATCACTGACACAAAAACCAGTGAAAAATATAACGACACTACCAACAGTAGCAGAGCTTATGTCGCCGGTTAGCGGGGTCTTATTTCAAAGAATTTAAACAATCCATCAACACAATGATAACCGGCACCAAAGTTCTATTAATTGTTTCTATTTTTCGTTATTTGTTTACATATGTGTCTATTTGCAATTATATACTGCAAAGTAATGAAAGTCCATCGAATATTCCGCTAACCGTAGTCCCTTAAAGGACTAATCTACCAAAACCACATCCTTCGAAAAAGATAACTACGACCTTCGATCCAATGAAGAATCGTGCCTAAAATGTGAAATCCCATCGTAAGAAACAGAACGACGGAGCAAATTATGTGTAGTTGGGTGAATAATTCATTCAATGAAGGATCTCTCCATCCCCAATAGGGCAAAGGAATTCCGAAAAAGCTAGTTTTATATCCGCTAAAACTCGAGGATATGTACCCTGTTACAGGCTGCAGTATTAGTAAGACATAAAATAACTTATGGACAATCAAGGCTATTTGTCGCCGAAATTCTCCTATTTCGACTGGAAGCTCTGGTGGACGATTGGTTATTCTCCAATATGCTCGAAAAACCACTAGTAGGAAAACGACTAAGCCAAGCGACTTATGTAAACTGAAAAAAAAACTCCTGCTAGGTCCTGGTGGCAAATCAACCATATACCAACCCACAACAAACATAACTGTAACCAGAATTACCATTATCCAATGGATCGAGATAGCCATTTTCGTATATTTCGCGTTTCCCATAAGCCTTTGACTTCCTTGCTGGTCTGTAGCATTTTTATTTCAATTGAGCACTCTGCCTTCCTTGGTTACCATAACGAAGATTCTAGCGTACACATAGCAGTTACAAACAAATAAATTTGGTATTTCAACAAAATTTCTTATTCGACTCATTTGGAAGAAAATAATTTGCTCAATCTTAAAGATAGATCTTCAATAACCTTGTTATTACTGGTTCTAATCGCAGCCTATTGCGAGATCGGCCATGCAGATCCCTACTTAATTCGAGTAGACAAGAGCGACAACATTTTAGTGGTCGAAAATAATCGTGGGAACATCGTCAAAAAGTATACTGTTGCTGTTGGAAGAGGAGGCAAGGGAGACAAAAAGTTAATGGGAGACAAAAAGACTCCTGTGGGTTCTTACTTGGTAACCGGGTTCAACGAAAAAAGCAAATTTGATTTCTTTATTCGACTCAATTACCCCAACATAAAAGACGCTTACTACGGGTATATAAATCGTACGATTTCGAAAGAACAATTCACAAGAATTGTCTCTGCCGTCAGGGCTTCGGAACCGCCGCCACAAAACACTAAACTGGGCGGCGCCATTGGAATACACGGAATCGGTAGAGAAACCTCGAGAAAACTCCTAATCCATAGAAACATAGACTGGACCGAAGGCTGCGTAGCACTGCGTAACTATGAAGTCAAAGAGTTGAAGCGATTCGTATCTGTCGGGACCAAAGTGATAATTTCCGAGTAGACCAAATTAATCTATAATGTTCCACCTACAGCGGAAATCAGACACCGAAACGGTAAATCATGTTAAAATTTGAACAAGAAAAACATTGGGTCTTTTTATACTGGTTAGTATTTGTAGGTTTTATTTTTTTTCTTTTCTTGGTGGCCCTGAACGAGGGGTATGTGCAAGAATTATTCGCCGCCGATCGCAGTAAGATAGTCTTCTTAATTGTCGGACTATATATATTCGGTACCGTTAGAGCTGGTAGGCGGGCAAAATTTATTGCCGAGGAAATAGACCATTTTCGATTTCAAGCGAGAAAACTAGATCGGGGAGCGATGCCAGATTCCCATTCAGAATCCAACTTTCTCTCTATGTTGAAAAACTCTAATCTTTTTGAAAATCAAGAGGACTACCATTTTCTTGAAAAAGAAAACGATAACACGAGTTGCCTGTTTTACCTCATAGAAAAATGCAAGGGGGCACACGACTTGAATTGGTTCATTTCTGAATCAATACTAAAACTCGGTCTCTTAGGAACTATTATTGGCTTCATACTGATGTTAGGTCCGGTAATCGAAATTACTACTTTCGACGTTGGTTCGATGCAGCAGATATTGAGTAAAATGAGCGCTGGAATGGGTACAGCACTATATACAACTTTAGCTGGAATACTTGGCAGCACAACTTTAAGTTTTCAAAACCTTATTCTGGACAAAGGAGCGGATAACTTGATCAATCAAATTCTATTTTTAAAACCAATGCCCTTCAAACGTAACTAGAATCTAAAAATGAGATCTTCAACCACTTTTTTTAATCGTCACCAAACTTCTTTCGATCCGTTTACCGATCTCTTGTTTAACGCCCTCTTAGGTTTTACGTTTCTATTCTTGTTGGCGATCATGTTCATGAATCCTGTCTCAAAAAGCGGAATTGTTAAACCTAAGGCCGAGTACATTGTGACCGTAAACTGGCCTGACGACAATCCGGATGACATTGATATTTGGGTAGAAGATCCTGCGGGAAATCTAATTTGGTTCAGAAACAGAGAGGCAGGTCTAGTACATCTCGACAGAGATGACCGTGGCCTTGTCAACGATCGGATAGAATTGAATGGAGAGACCGTTGAGACCTCACTGAATCAGGAAGTAGTTACTATACGAGGTAGAGTTGTAGGTGAGTATGTTGTGAATTTGCATTATTATGAATCAAAAACTGCTTCTCCGGTAAGGGCGACCGTCGAGATTGCGAAAATCAATCCAGACTTGAAAATAGTTTACTATGGGGAAACCGTCTTAAAAGAGAAAGGTAACGAAGAAACTGCCGTTCGATTTACTATTGAAGAGGATGGCGAAGTCACGGGTATCAACAGAAACAAAAAAAGCATTATCCTTTTGTGACCGAAAAGCAACTATATCCACCTAATTTCAAAAATCATTTTAAAGGAAGGGCAAAAACATGTTAGGAGTCGTGGGCCTTATTTGTGCATATGTTTTCATAGCGCTTTTATTGTTGAATCTTAATTTGTACTCAAGTTGGAGTTGGCGAATAAAGGCAGCCATGATTTGTCTTGTATCCCTTTTCTACGTTTTGACATATCTCTCTTTTCCTCCGATCATGGGTTGGCCTACCAAAGATGAATTGCCTCAAGAATTTCGATTGATATCTGGATACATATTAGAGCCAGACAAGAAATCTGGGACGGATGGTCAGATATTTCTTTGGGCAACAAATCTATCTAAGGACCCTCGGGCAACGACACCCAGATCTTTTGCTCTACCCTATTCCGAAAAATTGAGGAAAAAAGTAGCCGCCGCTTCCGAGAAAATCGAAAAAGGGAAAGCACAAATCGGTGAAGTCCAAGAAGCAGAAGATGGTTCTTATCGAAACCCGCAAGGCTTATCGAGGATAAGACCAAAATCGATCGCGATAAATTTTTTCGATCTCCCAAACCCGTCCGTACCTTCTAAATAGAGATCGTAGATATAGACCTTGAATTTACGCCACTCTATCCCAATCCGTGCCTTCCGTGTTGTATATGAATAGATCCCAAGTGAAATTAATCGTTTCAAGCTCTCGTCCTTCTGTTTGAAAGCTTTTGCCTATAGCTTTTGATCCTACTGCCACCAATTCATCGCCAATATGAATTAGCGGTATTAGCGGTCGTTCCCATGGTGGAATACGCCATTCTTGAAATAGCTTTTTCAATTCGGTTGATTTATTTCTGTCACTAGGCTGAAAGCGTTCTCCACCCTGTCTGAACTTAATAATTAGTCCCTTACCTCTGATAAATCCTTCACTAATTCCAGGGCCTCTACTCCGCGTAGCACTTAAAACCCCCCAGGGCAATTTGAGTTGTCCTAAACCGTCCCATTCATACACTTTTTTTTCTATATTTTTTTTCTCAAATGATTTCATTATGTAAATCCTGCCGTCATATCGACGCAGATCATAGTTTCCGATCTTTACAAGCGGCCGAGAATCGATTCTTGCCTCCAGCATCTGTTCCAAAATTACCTTTATTTTTTTCTCTCTAGGGACAGGAACACCTGCTTTCAAAAGCGCTCTTTTTAGAACAAACGGTCTAATCAAAAGATCACTTTGTTTCAACAATTCAACCGATAAACCAGACCGAAAACCTTTTTCGGCCAGTAGTTTTGAATCAGCAATACTATCTAGAATTTCAGCTACTTCTGCTTGTATCTGAGAGAGCTTAACTAGTCGTGCAGTTAAACCTTTTGAAACAGATTCCAATTGTGGGACAACTTTTTTCCTAATTCTGTTTCTTTCATAACGGAGTATTTCGTTCATAGGATCATCGAACCAAACCAAATTTCTACTTTTTGCAAAAGCGGTAATTTCTTTTCTTTGAACAGTTAGTAAAGGCCTTCCGAGATACCCTAGGCCTAAGCGCTTAATAGGCATAATCCCTCTTAGGCCATGAGGTCCTGATCCAACAACAAAACGTTGAATGATGGTTTCAACTTGATCATTGAGATGATGCGCAGTTAGCGCTAAGGTCCTACTCCCTATAATTTGAGAAATGTAACCATATCGCTGCCTTCTCGCCCACTCTTCCACACTGTCACCCGGAGAAGGAGATTCCGCCAACCGGTGTACCACGATTGGTATCTTACGAAGTCGCGCAAACAATTCGCATTGCCTAGAGTTATTTTGACTCTCCTTCGTTAAGCCATGGTCAATATGGACAGCCCTAACCGCTATTCCGAGATCAGCTTTCAAATGAGATACGATTTCCAAGAGAACAGTGGAGTCTCTACCACCACTAAATAGTACTATGATGTCTTCTGCCCCTGATCTTGACTTTAAATCAGCGAGAGACTCTTTCACTGTTTGAATTAAATTAGTCAATTAAGTAGACGTGCTTTCGATCGAGAAAACCATTTATCTATGTTTCTATAAATTCACCAATCGTCGAGAACCTTTTACGTCTTTTTCCGATTAGCTCTCTTTTGTCAATAGAACGCAAATCGTCCAACGCAGAATTAATACTTTCTTTCAGGTTTTTTGAGGATTCTTCAACGTTTCTATGCGAACCTCCTAACGGTTCTTTTATCACACCATCTATCACCCCGAGTTTTAATAAATCGTCCGCAGTAATATGCATTGCATTAGCAGCCTCGGAGGCAGCCTCCGAACTTTTCCACAATATCGAAGCGCACCCCTCCGGGGATATCACCGAGTAGGTGGAATATTGTTTCATCAGAATTCTATCACCCATCCCGATCGCCAATGCCCCCCCCGAACCGCCCTCTCCTATTACGATCGAAATTATAGGTACTAGAAGACTTGACATAGCCCTTAGATTCGTCGCGATAGCTTCACTCTGCCCTCTTTCTTCAGCACCGATCCCCGGATATGCTCCCGGAGTGTCGATGAAAGTTACCAATGGTAGTTTGAATCGTTCTGCTAGACGCATGGTTCTCAACGCCTTTCTGTAACCCTCTGGTTTTGGCATACCAAAATTACGAGCTAAGTTTTCTTTCGTACCTCGTCCTTTTTGGTGACCTATAAAGGCTAGATTTCTCCCATCCAATGTACCGAGACCACAAACGATAGCAGAGTCATCTGAAAAAATTCGATCACCATGAATTTCTATAAATTCATCGAATATTTTTTCCACATAATCAAGTGTGTACGGCCTTTTAGGATGCCTCGCCAATTTTGATATTTGCCACGCATCTAACGAAGAGAAAATTTCTTTAGTTAGCTCATCTGATCTCTTGCGCAGATTTTCTATTTCGCTAGCCAAACTTACGTCACTACCGTCCTCAACAAGACATAACTCTTCTATCTTTGCCTCTAAGTCCACAATAGGTGCCTCAAAATCTACAAAATCTAGATTAGCTCGTGCCTCGTTAGAACCTGTAGTTGTGTCTGTAGTTCGCTTCATCAATGCCTCTCTTTCAGCTTCATATCACCGTATTCGATTTTAATTTTATCTTGAGAAAGCAATCTCTTCAAACTATCAATCAGAAAACTATTCGCTTTTACTCTCCACTCTTTTCCAAAGCGGAATCGGGCCGTTGATTGCCTTGAAACGCAGAACAGACAAACCTGTGTAGTTCCGGAATCGGCTTCTCGAAGTATTTTCGCCAAAGCCTCTATCAAAGCATCGTTAATCGACGCTTCTTCGATTTCGAGAACAATTTGAGACGCGTGTTGTTCCCTTAAGAGATCCAACGAGGACACCGAATCTACCTGCATATTCATCTTATTAGTATATTTATCTAAGTTACACCACCCGTTAAAAATCGCTATTTTTTCAGGAATAAGCAAATCGATATGTCGATTGAAAACTGTATTCTCTAAAATTAATTCTGCGATACCGGTTCTATCATCTACCGTTATTACACCTATCTCTCCTTTTCGTGTCCTAATGGTTCTCACTCCAACTATTAGCCCAGCTATCTGGTTTTTACCCTGTTTCAGTTCTGAGATAGTAGAACTAGTTAATAACTTTAGATCTTGTGTATAGCAATCTATTGGATGGCCGGTTAGATAAAGCCCTAGTGAATCCTTTTCCCAATTGAGAATTTCATCATTTTGACTATTAGGATCAGAAATAGGGTCCACACGATCATGCGTGTCCTCTTTCTTTTCATCCCGATCGGGTTGCTCAAGCCCAAAAAGATCTTTTTGTCCTACCTCCTTAGCTTGCCTATCTTGCTCAGCAATTTGCAAAGCGTAGTCGACCTTTCTTAATAAACGTGTACGACCACTGTCAATTGAATCGAAGGAACCAGCTTTAACCAAAAGCTCTAAGCTTCTTCTGTTGATTTTCGGTTCCCTGACTCTCTTACAGAGATCTACCATCGACGAAAACGGCCCTCTTGCTTTTTTTTCCCTTAGAATACCATCTACGATATTTGTCCCCAACCCTTTAATAGCTCCCAAACCATAACGAATCTTATCGTTTTCATAAGGTACGAATCGGTACTCACTTTTGTTGACGTCTGGTTGAAATAGCTCTATTTTAAGTAAGCGGCATTCCCGAATCATGTTTACAACTTTTTCTGTGTTGTCCATATCAGCCGACAACACTGCGGCCATAAAAGGGCCCGGATATTTCGTTTTCAACCAAGCGGTTTGGTAAGCGACCAACGCATAAGCAGCCGAATGCGACTTATTAAAACCGTAACCCGCGAATTTCTCAATTAAACCGAAAATAATTTCTGCCTTCTGCTCACTGACCCCTCGTAATTTCGCTCCCTTTAAAAAAACGGTCCTTTGTTTCGCCATCTCCTCAGGTTTTTTCTTCCCCATCGCTCTCCTAAGAATATCTGCGGCTCCTAAAGTATAGCCTGCCAACGATCGGGCTATTTCCATTACCTGCTCCTGATATAAAATCACTCCGTAAGTGGGCTTCAAGGTGTTTTCCAGTAGTGGATGAGGATATTTCGCCGCGCGCCCGTGCTTTACAGATATAAAATCATCTACCATCCCAGATTCCAGCGGACCCGGGCGAAATAGCGCTACTAAAGCAATCAAATCCTCAAACTTATCCGGCTTCAAACGTAATATAAGCTCCCTCATTCCTCGTGACTCGAGCTGAAAAACCGCTGTAGTTTTGGCATTTCTAATCTGTTTAAAGGTTTCACTATCGTCTAATGAAATCTCGTCTATAGCTATATTGGATAAGGAATCACGATCTCTCAGTCTATTTATGGATCTAATAGCAATGTCAATTATCGTTAAGGTTTTAAGGCCTAGTAAATCAAACTTGACCAGGCCAACTGATTCAATATCTCCCATGTCAAATTGAGTAACCATACCATCGCTATCTTTCTCGCAATAAAGAGGCGTGAATCTTGTAAGTCCCGAAGGGGCAATGACTAATCCCCCTGCATGTGTTCCAGCGTTTCTGGTAATACCTTCAAGTTGTAAAGCTAAATCAATGATAGCTCTGGCATCATCATCGACCTTAAACCTTTTTGCCAACTCGCTTTTCGAATCCTCTAATATGTCAGGGAGCGTGATACCTGGTTCAGTCGGTATTAATTTCGCCAACTCATCGACCTGTGGGTAAGGAAACCCCAGAACTCTACCGACGTCTCTGATCACGGCCTTAGCTGCCATTTTTCCAAAAGTGATAATTTGAGCGACACGTTCCTTTCCATGTTTCCGCGAGACGTAATCAATAACTTCATCTCTCCTATCCATACAAAAATCTATATCGAAATCGGGCATCGAAATTCTTTCAGGATTCAAAAAACGTTCAAATAACAAATCATATTTCATCGGATCTAATTCTGTGATGCCTAACGAATATGCTACCAGCGAACCAGCTCCTGAGCCTCTACCGGGGCCAACAGGAATATTTTCTTTCTTCGCCCAGACAATGAAGTCAGCAACCACAAGAAAGTAGCCAGCAAATCCCATTTCGATGATAACTTCTAGCTCCGATTCTAGACGTTTTTTATAATTGGTGTAATGTTTGTCGGAAGCCCTAGTTTGTTTATCCTTCGAACAATTCAAACGCTCAAGCAGGCCATACTCAGCCTTCTTCCGTAACAAGTCCTCTTCACTGTTCTCCTCTTCTAGAGGGAAACTGGGTAACAGATAATGCTTCTGATCCTGATCCAAAGCCAAATTACACTTAACTGCTATGTTGACACTATTCTCCAAAGCGCTCGGAATATCGGCAAATAGCTCGACCATTTCATTTTCATTTTTTAGAAACTGGCTTTCAAAATATCTGTTGGTACGATTGGGATCACTCAGCAACCTAGATTCTTGAATGCAGACGCGTGCGTCATGGGCACCATATTCTAGCTTGTCCAGAAACCGTACCTTGTTGGTTGCGACTAAGCCAATATTAGGGCCTACCAGGCCAATAACGCTTTTAATATAAAACTCCTCCGACTGACGCCCCAATCTATTGATTTGCGCAAAATATTGACCAGAAAAGAGTTCATTCCAGTTTTTTAAGCGTTCTTCGGCTAGGCTCAAATTTCCAGCTAATATTAATTTTCCGATATCCCCGTCTAGATCACCTGATAGACAAATCAGACCTGAAAGGTTTCGTTTTAATAAACTCTCCTCATGATAGTTATGACCACCAACTAAGTCAGAACGATAAAAGTCTGTCAAAAGCTCACATAGGTTTTCAAAGCCTAGACGGTTTTGACAGAAAAAAGTTTTTCTAAACTTACCAATCGTAGGTTCCCTTGATTCTACTTCCACTTCTGCACCTACAATTGGCTTAACCCCAGCGTACTCTGATGCTCTAATAAACTTAGCTGCCGCAAAAAGATTGTTTCTGTCAGTAATGCCTATAGCGCACAAAGACTCTTTTTTACATTTATCCAATAGCTGTGGGATACGTATAAGACTATCAATAAGAGAATACTCTGTGTGTAGAGATAAATGGATGAATCTAGGTCTCATAGAATCTTCAATATTTATTTAGTAAAGAGCGAATAGGCTCAAATGATTTTCGGTGGCAGGAGAGCACACCACAGTTTTCTATTGCCGTCTTATGACCTGTCGTAGGATACCCTTTGTGGTATGAAAAGCCATATTGTGGAAATATTCTCCCCAAACGCAACATCAAATAGTCTCTAAATACCTTCGCTACAATTGACGCAGCGCTAATTACTTGAAAAATTTGGTCTCCTTTTGGAATGGCGTGTATTTGACCCTTGAACTCTGGACAAAACATTCCGTCCACTTTTACCATATTCGGTTCAATTTTTAGTTTTTCTAGAGCTCGTTCCATAGATAGTAGGGTAGCTTTATGTATGTTAAAGCTCTCTATCTCTCTCGGACTGGCTAAACCTATCCCGATATCCGCTTTGTTTTTTTTTAGCTCTTTATATAATTGAACCCGCCTAATAGGCGACAATTTTTTAGAATCTTCAAATACTAAATTAATATGAGCAGGAAGCACAACGGCAGCCGCTACTACCGGGCCAGCGATAGCACCCCTCCCCGCTTCGTCTACTCCTGCACAAACGGAGTCCGAACAAAAATCTACGCATCCATTTGACATTTTTCCAATTCTTCAAAAATTATTTTCGCCACCTTCCTTGAACCATCTTGTCTCAATAGCCTGTGTATAGTTCTGCCCTTAAGGGAGAACGTGCTCCGACGATCAACGTCACTCAACCAACCAAGCGCTTCTTTGGACAAATTCTTAACACTCACCGCGTCCTGCAATAACTCGGGTACTAGATTCATCTCTGTTAATATATTCGGTAAAGATATATAGCGACTTTTTATTAGTCTCTTGAGAATTTGATAGTTAATAGATGACGTCTTATATGCCACAACAACTGGCACATCACATAATAAGCCTTCTAGTGTAACGGTACCAGAAACGACTAAGGCAACATCTGCAGCCGTCAACACTGTTCGGCTATCATCAACTATTATTTCACAATCGAAGTCGGCCGAAATAGGAGCTAGTCGTTGCACATATTTTGGGGAAGCGCACCCTAACAAGAGCTTTACCCTACCACCCACCGCATTTTGGATTTCTCGGCCAGCCTTCAAAAACACAGCGGAATGCCGCTCTATTTCAGAAAGTCGGCTTCCCGGCATCAATGCCACTACTAAATCTGATCCTTTAAGTTTAAGATTGATCCGCGCATCGGCTTTATTTGGCACTAGGTCCGTAGTATCTGCTATTGGATGCCCTACATATCTAGTATCGATCCCTTTCTCTGAGAAGAACGATTCCTCAAACGGAAATAGTGCGAACATTAAATCTACCGATTTTTGAATATATTTGGTTCGTCTTTCTCTCCAGGCCCACGCTTGTGGACACACATATTGCGTTGTTAGGACTCCCTTTTTCTTGAGTTGCCTCCCGATTCCTAAATTGAAATCGGGGCCATCCACACCGACAAAAGCGTCTACTTTACTGATCATAAATTTTCTAATCAGTTCTTTTTGTAATTTCTTTAGCCTAAAGTAATTCTTTGCGACGTCAACGATTCCCATAACAGAAAGGTCTTCGATATCCCCAACCGTCTCACAACCGGTAGACCGCATTTTTGGTCCACATACACCGATGATTTTAAAATCTTTAGATAGACTCTTTAATGATCGGATAAGATCGGCCCCAATCACGTCACCAGATTTTTCGACGGCCACTATCGCGATGGTTTTCACTGGATAATCTCAAGATAGCCTTATTTCGCCCGCTTCGCCCCTAGTACAGAGTCCAACATAGAAAAAACAGATATTTCAAAACAAAGACTACCTAACTATACCTCTCTGGCTTTCGGTTATGAAATCCCGAAATCTTTGAACCAGGCCACAATTTTCAATTTCGGTTTCTACTTTATTTATCGCCACTTCAAGAGTGTTACCTTGTAAGTAAACAATTCGGTAACATTTTCGCAAAGCATTTATCTGCTCTTGAGAAAAACCTCGTCTTTGCAATCCTATTCTGTTTATACAACGAGGCTTAGCAGCATTTCCTTTAACAATGACATAAGGTGGAACGTCTTTTTTTACGACAGAAGATATGGCGGTGAAACTACCTTCACCCATTTGGCAAAACTGATGGATACCAGTAAAGCCTCCTAAGGTCACGAAGTCTCCTACAACAACATGCCCGGCAAGAGTAGCATTATTAGCGAAAACCGAGTTGCTACCTATCTGGCAGTCGTGCGCCACATGGCAGTAAGCCATTATCCAATTTCCGTCACCTATCCGAGTAACCCCACCACCCTCCGACGTTCCTCTGTTTATACTACAATATTCTCGTACTACATTGTTATCACCAATTATCAGGCTGGAAGATGAATCGCCAACGAATTTTTTATCTTGCGGATCGCTTCCCACGACACAAAAAGGATGGATTCTATTTTTACTGCCTATTGAAGTTGGTCCAGAAATAACGCAATGCGATCCGACGACAGTCCCTTGCCCCAAGGACACTCCAGCGCCGACCTGTGCCCAAGGCCCGACAACAACATCCTTAGCTAACTTGACGTCCTTATCTATTAGGGCACTGGGGTGTACACCGTTCAATTATTCTTACCTGTTGTTAATATTTCCGCGGTCGCTACTTCCTCTTCGTTTACCGTAGCCACACAACTAAACTTATAGATATCCTTTATCTTTCTTTTCATGACCACATCTATTTTCATTTGGTCCCCAGGCTCTACTATTTTTTTAAACCGAGCCTCATTTATGCCGAGAAGATAGTATAACCCGTCACTTTCGGTACTACCTTCGGAATAGCATATTAAAACTCCTGTTGACTGCGCCATTGACTCTAAAATAAGCACCCCCGGCATTACAGGTTTTTGTGGAAAATGCCCTTGAAAAAAAAATTCGTTCATCGTTACATTTTTAACTGCTACCAGTCTCGAATTCGCTACACATTCTTCAACCTTATCGATCAACAAGAACGGGTACCGGTGCGGAAGGGATTCCATTATTTTCTCAATCGACATGGGTTAATTAGATCTCTTAGATACCGTTCTCACAAATTTTAAAGGTAGCTACTCAAACTACTGTGCCGGCTAATCAACTAGTAAGAACTAGGCCTACTAGACGTTTATGGAACGACCGATCTTTCTTCAGCCCAAGTATTTGTATGAAATCTTAATTAGTTGTTATTGGGCTGCTTTTTTCATTCTTTCAATGATCGCGCCAGTTATATTTACCCGATCAGAGAAGTACACTGCCGAATTTACTAATATGAAATCATACGCGTTTTCTTTGGCGTAATCCCTGACATTAGCCGCTATCTTCTTCTGGATAGCTTGCATTTCTTCGTTTCGCCGAAAGTTTAGGTCTTCTTGAAATTCTTCTGCTTTTCTCTTTAAATCTCTTTGCTTAGTAGTGATGTCTCTTTCTACCCTAACTCTTTCAGCTTCACTCATTATCGCCCCGTCCTTCTTGAGCCGATCGGCAAGACTTTCTAGCTCCTTATTATCCTTGCCTATAGCCCTGTCTCTAGACCCAAATTCTTTTTCTAATTTTTTTGTTGCAGCCTCTGTTTGAGGAATGCTGGTCAGCACCTTCTGTACATTCACTACACCGATTTTATAGTCCTCCGCCCAACAAGAGAAACCCAGACTGAATAAAAGTGTTCCCAATAATGCGACCAAGACATTTCTTTTTTGCGCCTTCATACCTATCCCAACCTCGTTTTTTATTTAATCTAACAAAGACCCGTTCTATTCCCCACACTTTATATTAAACCAGTCAAATAATGAAGTAATGATCGGTGCGTATCCTATGGCCTATCAAAATTGAGTCCCAAAATTAAACTGGAATTTTTGTAACTCAACTCCAAACTGGTCATAAAATGGTTTCGAATAACTGACTGACAACAAACCAAACGCCGACATCCAGATCCCTGACAGCCCAATCGACATCCTCATAT
>CAZXQY010000073.1:0-12819 GCA_964642505.1 uncultured Gammaproteobacteria bacterium
ATCATGTTACCAGCTGATATCGAAGACTATATTAGACCTAATAGCTTGCCTGAGGCTTTAGAGCACGCTTCCAAATACCAAGAAGGAGAAGCTATTTTCTTAGCCGGCGGGCAAAGTGCGATGCAGGCTATAAAGACCAGAATACTCCGGCCACGATGTATCATCGACCTGCAAAACATATCAGACCTAAAAAAGGTTGCCATCGGGAAAAATTCGACGGAGATTGGCTCTATGACCCGATACGTCGACATAGCTCAAAAAATCGCTCTACCTCCCGCGCTCGCAGCCCTAAAAGACGCTTGCGAACATGTTGGCGACCGGCAAGTCCGAAACCGAGGCACGCTGGGGGGAAGTATTTGCTGGAACTTCTTAGCATCTTGCGTACCCACGGTCTTTTTAACACTAAACGGCATGGTCACCCTTAAAAGCACTAAGGCTGAAAGAAATGTAGCTGCGACCAATTTTTTTATCGGTCCCCTGGAAACCGTACGAGAAGACGACGAACTGCTAACAAAAATAACAATACCTAACCCCAAAAGAACCGCGAGCGCTTATCAAAAATGGGGCCTTGTAAAAGATGCACTGC
The DNA here is from genome assembly GCA_964642505.1 of uncultured Gammaproteobacteria bacterium. Taxonomy (GTDB): domain Bacteria; phylum Pseudomonadota; class Gammaproteobacteria; genus TMED69. The sequence continues at coordinate 587 of CAZXQY010000073.1, forward strand.
CCGTTATTGGAGTGGCGGTATCCATAACCGTCGACAAAAAAGGAAACTGCGAAAAGTTGACAATGGGTGTAGCGGGACTACCTGCGGGCTGTCAGTTAGTGTCTGGCCTCGACCAACTCCAAGACTGGACGGGAGAAATTGATCCACTAGATCAAGCGCTTAATCAGGTAGCTTCTGATGTGGAAGTTCACTCTGACCTTTCAGCGAGTGAAGCGTATCGACGACACTTAATAACCAAAATCGGTAGGACAGTATGCCTATCAGCACGGAATCGAGCGCTAGAGCTTTTGTAATAGGAAATCCTGCAAACAATGAAAAAAATATCTCTAACCGTTAACGGTGAACAATACGAAGAATACGTATCTAACCGGCTACTCCTTGTCGATTTTTTACGTGACCAACTCGGCTTAACGGGAACTCATATAGGCTGCACCCATGAGGGTGTATGCGGGGCCTGCACCATCCAATTAGACGGGGAAGCTGTAAAAAGCTGTCTCATGCTGGCAGTTCAAGCGGACGGACACTCGCTAACGACTATCGAGGGGCTCGGACAAGACAAATTGACTCCACTGCAAGAGTCTTTCTCTGAGGAGCATGGGCTGCAATGTGGCTTCTGCACTCCGGGTATCTTGATGAATATCAGCGAATTCCTGGAAAAATGTCCGGAACCTAGCGAAACGGAAATCAGAAACGCTTTAATCGGAAATCTGTGCCGTTGTACGGGATATGTTCACATAGTCAAGGCCATTCAACGCGCGGCCGAAATCAGGCGACAGCAGAGAGAAAATATTGAATGAAAAAGAATCCGCGCACCCGTAAAACAGACAATAACTGGATCGGAGCACGTCTAAGCAGAAAAGAAGATCTGCGTCTGATAACCGGTTCCGGTGCTTACCTTAGTGACATCAGTATTCGGGGAATGCTCCACGCGACTTTCGTGTTAAGTGAATATGCACATGCCACAATCAAATCCATCAATACTACTGAAGCATCTAAAATGCCTGGCGTAATTGAAATCTACACCGGTGAAAACATAAAGGAAAAAATAAAACCGATGCCCCAGCCGGTCGTTGTACCAAATCTACCCGCGGAGTATCCAACCTTTTGGCCACTTGCCGTGGATAAAGTCAAATATCATGGCGAACCGGTCGCTTTAGTTATTGCCCGCGATAAATATGTCGCAGAAGACGCTACGGAGCTGATCGAGATAGAATACGAAGAATTACCGCCAATTTTAAACCCAGAAAATGCGCTGGAAAATGAGTCTCCTCTCGTCCACGAAGAGAGTCGTTCGAATCAAATATTTGGAATGACTTTTACGGGGGGGCTAACCGAAGAAGAGCAAGACGCAAATGCGAAAAAAGTAGAAACGCTATTCAGTGAGGCCGATGTTGTCTTAAAAGAACGATTTACTGTGCATCGCACGGGTTTGACACCCATGGAACCACGAGGCGCCTTGTGTGACTGGAGCGAATCAGATGGCTTAACGGCTTATATCACGACCCAAAGACCTCATATTGACAGGTTGGCGCTAATCGACATTTTGGAGATCCCGGGTGAAAAAGTTCGGGTAATTGCCCCTCGCGATCAGGGTGGAGGATTCGGCATTAAAGCCCCTTTTTACCGCGAAAACATTTTGATCGCCTATGCCGCAAAAGAGTTGAAACGACCAGTAAGGTGGGTGGAGTCACGGGAGCAAAGCCTGATGAGTGTAGGGCAAGAAAGAGATCAAATAAACGATCTAGAAATTGCAGCGACTAAGGATGGCAAGCTTCTAGCAATGCGAAACCGGTGCATTGCTGATAATGGCACCGGACAAAGCGGCGTTTATTGGGGGTTCGTGATGCCGTTTCTGGGCAATATTGAAATGCCTAATGCCTATACCTGGGAAAACGGGCACCTGACCCTGCAAAGTGTTTCGACGAATAAAGCTTGTTTAACACCTTCTAGAGCTTTTGGCCATTTCCCGACTCGATTTGCTATCGAGCGAGGAATTGACATGGTAGCCAACAAGCTCGGTGTTGAACCCAGCGACTTAAGGCGGCAAAACTTAATCCCCAACCTTCCTTACACTTCCATAACCAATGAATACTATGACAGCGGAGACTTCTTAAAAGTCTGGGATAATCTGCTTAGCCGAGTGGACCTAGCACAGTTTCGGACAGAACAAGAGGAGAAAAGAAAATCAGGCGTCTATCTAGGGATAGGGTTCGCGTGCGGGGTCGAATTATCGGGAGTAGCATCGGAACTATTAGTACCAATGGAGAACCAACCAGGGTACGGAGCCGCTACCGTGCGATTAGACCCACGAGGAAAAGTACGCGTTTTTGGGGGTGACGCCCCCGGCGGACAAGGCCATGAAACCACGACGGCCCAAGTGGTTGCTGCTGCTTTCGGGATTTCCCCCAACGATGTGGTGGTCTCAACGGGAGATACGGGTATCACTCCCTTTGGGGCAGGTTCGATAGGTGGGAGAGCGGGCTCCTACTTTGCTAGCGCAGTCTCAAAGGCTTGTGTCGAACTCAAGTCAAAAATAACAAAAATTTACGCTCACGACATAGAAGTAGACGCTCCGCCGGAAGCATTCGAATTCAAAGACGGACAGATCACTTACCTCCCTGATCCAGAAAAAAATGATTCTTTCGAAAAGATTGTCGAAAGAATCATTATGTTTCCGATAAATCTTCCCGACAAGGAAGTGGGCGGTCTTGAATCCACTGCTTTTTTTGAAGCAGAAAAACCAATGATATGTTTCAACGCGGACTGCTGTAAAGTCGAAGTAGATATTGAGACCGGTGATTTTAAAATTTTGGAATGGATAACTTCGGAGGATGTTGGAACCGTTATCAACCCGCTGATCGTAGATGGGCAAATGCAGGGCGCTGTGATTCAGGGAATTTCAAATGCGGTACTCGAGCAGTTTGTCTACGATGAAAATGGTCTACAAATGTCGACTAATTTTGAAAACTATAAACTAGCTACTGCGGCTGATGTCCCTAATGTCGAAATCACTTACGCAACCACACCTTGCCCTCACACTCCTTTGGGCACTCGGGGTGTTGGCGAAGGGAGACCAAGCTCTGTACCGGGAGCATTAACTAATGCGGTATGTGATGCTTTGCAACCGTTCCAGGTTCAAATAACAAGCCTACCGTTACGCCCGGAACTAATTTGGCGGAGCCTGCAACAAGCCCAAACCGACAGTTCCGATTAAACTTAAGTAATTAATTTGGAAATTAGATTTGTTCTTAATTGTATGTAATTAGAATAATCGAGGACAAAAAAGTAGGAATATTACAGTGCAAATAACGGGCAACAGAAAAATCAACGCTAAGCGGTCTACAGTCTTTGCGGCATTGAACGACGTAAAAATACTGCAAGAAGCTATTCCCGGATGCGATGAGGTCAGTAAAGAATCGTACAATGAATTCACCGGTTCGGTAGTAGCGAAAGTTGGACCAATTAAAAGTAAATTTGTAGGACGAGCCTCACTTGAAAATGTTTTGCCACCAGAAAGTTACACGATCGTAGGCGAAGGAAAAGGAGGCCCTGCTGGAAATGTGAAAGTTACGGCTAAAGTGGAGCTACTAGAAGAAGAATCAGAGACTGTTATTTCTTACGAAGTAGATGCCAAGATTACTGGAAAACTAGCGCAACTGGGTGGGCCAATTGTGAGAAAAGCGACAGAGAAATTATCTGAGCAATTTTTCAGCAATCTGCAGGAAATCCTAGCTAAAAATCCTAACGCTATAAATGAGCCCGGAGAAGTCGAATCACCCGATAAAACTGGAAATAAAAGGCTTCTGGCGATCGCCCTCCTAGCTATCCTGTCGTACGTTGCCTACCTGATTTTTTAAGGAGCGAGATCCGAAAATTTTCTTTGGAACCCTAAAATCCGTTTACGGTTAGCTCCCAAGTCAGAATAACCAACTCTTGACGAAGATTTCAAAAAAAGATTGCCGTCGTCAAATCTTAATTCGACATCGTCTTTAAAACGAAGAATCGGAGTTGTGAAAACTGCATGAATATAGTCGTCAGATCCGTTAATCACTTCACCATCCATTGCAAGAATAACTTCAACCGCTTTGTTAATCGCCTCCTCTCTTGAGTCAGACAAAATTATCGAGTCAATATAATGATTCTCATCATCAACAAACTCACTGCAAACACAATTAGGAGATTCAGGACAAGGCTTCAATTTACCGTTTTTTAGGCCAATGTCTGGAGTCGTGACAAAATTTGACCAAAACGACATTCCAATAAAAATCACTAAGACACTACACAAAAAGAATGCCCCGAACAGTATCATTCTCGTCACTCCTCTCATTACATCACCCCTGGCCTGTCATAGGCTTCAACACTAGATCGATTTCGCTTTAAAAGATACAACACCGGTAACGCAATTACGAATGTAAACGCAAAGAATAATGCCCAGCCAAAGCTTTCCACAAGATAACCTGACGGTGGGCCGGCGAACACCCTACCGAGGCTGGCCAAAGCGCTTAAAATAGCAAATTGTGTGGCAGTATAACGACGATCACAGACCGCCATCAGTAATGCGACAAAAGCCGCAGTACCCATACCACCAGCTAAATTTTCTAATCCTATGACCGCTATCAATCCGATATACGAAGCACCAGTTATTGCAAGGAGGCAGAAACCAAAATTTGTTAACGCTTGTAACCAAGCAAAGCTGACTAAAGACCGATAAAGTCCGAGTCGGTACATCAAAACGCCCCCATAGAGCCCGCCAATGATCGAAGCTATCAACCCAAGTCCTTTGTTAACCGCTCCAACATCTGTCAAAGAAAACCCTAATCCTCTTAGGAGAAACGTCGTCGTCAAGCGTCCAGCGAAAGCGTCTCCCAACTTGTAAAGTAAGATTATCCCCAAAAGAGCCACCGCCCCCTTTCGAGAGAAAAAGATCCGAAACGGTTCCAGAAGAAGGTTTCCGGATCGACCATCTTTGGAATCTTGATTTCCAACATCCGGCGCAAAAAAATTCAAGCAGGCGCAGAACACCATAATGAAAGACATGACAATATAGGTTTGATTAAACCCCACTTGATCCGCCAACATTAGGGCACCTGCTCCAGACACCAACATAGCCACACGATACCCCGTCACGGACACGGCAGCTCCGAACCCCCTCTCTTCCGGTTTAAGCACTTCAGCTCGATAAGCATCGACCGCGATATCTTGAGTCGCGGAAATGAAAGCTACTAAAAAGGCGAGGATACCAATTATACCCACAGCATTGTTCTGAATAACTTGGTTCCCCAGGCAAAACAGGGCAATAGCAAGTAGAACTTGGCTTAAGAATATCCAGTCTCTGCGACGACCTATGAATTTTAAATCAAACCTATCAACTAAGGGCGCCCAGAAAAATTTCAGTGTATAAGGCAACCCCACTAAGGAAAACAAACCAATCGTTGAAACATCGAGATCCATGACGGTCAACCAAGCCTGTAAAGTACTATCAGATAACGCCAACGGTAGTCCGGAAGCAAACCCCATAATAGCGACCGTCATAGCCCGTCGGGTTAGTATTAGATTACCGATTGTACGTTTTACCATTTTTGCAATATCTAGGTTGCCGATTTGTACCAGGAGCTCAAAGTCTCATAAATAAAGTTCTGTGACAATACGATTCCGATCTAAAAATATCCAAAAAATAATTGTAATTTAGGCACATAATTAGGGAGAATACGGTTATGGGAGCAGATTCAGTAAAACAAGAAGGACTGATCGACCGTTTTGGTCGAACCATCGACTACGTACGCATATCGATCACTGATAGGTGTGACTTTCGTTGCGTGTATTGTATGGGAGAGGATATGCAATTTCTCCCTCGAAAAGAAATCCTGACCCTAGAAGAATTAGGAGCGATCGGAAAGGCTTTCGTAGAACTGGGAATCAAGAAAATTCGATTAACAGGTGGAGAACCGCTGGTTCGTCAAAACTGCCTAAAACTTATTCGGGAACTCGGTGCCATTAAACATTTAAGAGAGCTAACGATCACTACAAACGGATCCCAGTTAGAAAAACTTGCACCTCAACTCAAACAGGCCGGGGTGAAAAGAATTAATATTAGCCTCGATTCCTTAGATCCCAAGAAATTCAAAAAATTAACTAGAACCGGCGATCTAGATCTTGTATTACGGGGAATAGAAGCAGCAATAAAAGCCGGATTTGAAAAAATAAAATTAAATGCTGTCATTCTAAAAAACAGAAACGAAAGGGAGGTCATTCCGCTTACCAAATTTGCAATGGAAAAGGGATTAGATATTACTTTCATCGAAGAAATGCCGCTAGGTGTCATTGACGAACATAATAGAGCTGAATCCTATTACTCAAGCGACAACATAAGGAAGGATTTGAGTTCAATCTTCACTTTGATTCGAACTTCTGAATCAACGGGAGGCCCGGCAACGTATTTTAGAACGGCAGAGTCTAGCACGCGAATAGGATTCATTTCTCCACATAGCCACAATTTTTGTGGCGACTGCAATAGAGTACGCTTAACTGTAGAAGGTCGACTGCTTCTTTGCTTAGGACAAGAACATTCTGTTGATTTACGAAAAGTTATTAGAGCTTGGCCCGGTAATACTGATGCCCTCAAAAATGCCATCAAGAAAAGTATGATGGTAAAGCCCGAAGGGCACACATTCGAATTAAATGGGCAACCGATGATATTCCGGCACATGAGTCATACAGGCGGCTAAGTCACCCTAGAATCTAGATGACAAACGATTCTCTATACCATATACCTGGTGGAGTTACAGCGTGCATACTAGCTGGTGGCAAAGGTTCTAGACTAGGTGGGACCGACAAAGGGCTCCTCGAAATAGCAGACAAATATTTAATAGAGCACTGTGTTGAAAAAATAACGCCACAAGTGAATAAGGTTTTAATCAGCGCTAACCGAAACCTCACAACATACTCGTCCCTATGCGATCTAGTAGTCGCTGATTCGTATGGTGTCTTCGAAGGGCCGCTTGCGGGATTTTTGACCGCCATGGAACACGCAGACACTCGATTCCTAACGACCCTACCATGCGACGCTCCACTGTTTCCCGATAATCTGGTGCAGTTATTATTTCGTCCGATAATTGAAGAAAAAGCTGAAGCCACGGTTGCGTGCGTTGCTGGGAAAATACATCCTACGTTTTCTTGTATACCCACAGATTGGAGCTCCTCGCTACGAGCCTATCTCCAGTCCGGGAAACGCAAAATAATCACTTGGCTTGAAGAATTTCCACTGGAAAGAGTGGAATTCCACGACGAACGACAATTTACTAACATTAATACCCCCGACGATCTCATTAAGACAAAAAACTTTCTTAAATATGATTAGAACGTACAAAGGAGTACCTTTGCTCGGCATGAACGCTAGCAGCGGTACCGGTAAGACGACACTCCTAACAAAAATCATTCCTATATTAAAAGCTCAAGGAATTAAAACGGGCTGTATAAAACACACTCATCATCGTCTCGATTTAGACACACCTGGCAAGGACAGTTATCGCCTAAAAGAAGCTGGAGTTGATCAAATGCTTCTAGGCAACACGACCAATTGGGCCCTATTTGGTAATACTCGAGAAACAGAGGCTAATCTGGAAACTCTTCTAGAACGACTGGATTGGAAAGCTCTAGATATAATATTGATAGAAGGCTTCAGAAATGCACCTATCCCGCATATCGTTCTATGCAGAACCGAGTTGAATTCTGATAATTCAGCTAGCCTGGCCAATAAAACTACAATTGCGATAGCGGGGAAAGACGGTCTCGGCTATCTTCCTTCTATACCTTATTTAGATTTAGATAACCCTACCGAGATCGCTACATTTATCATCAATCGTGTTCTAAAATATCGTCCGGAGGAATAAAGGATGCCTAAAAAAGACCAAAGCTCCTTTCCAACTACTTTAAGTTGTGAGGAAGCCCGGAAATCGCTTCTTGAACAGACGGCCGAAGTAATCGGATATGAAAATTTAAACATTCGATCGTCGCTCCATCGGATATTAGACGAAGATCTTCTATGCCCAGTAAATGTCCCACTCCATACTAACTCTGCGATGGATGGATATGCTGTGAAACATGCCGATCTTTCTATCCAAGAGGATAGTCGGTTAAAACTAGTTGGAACAGCTTACGCTGGGAAACCGTACAAAAAAACAGTCGAAAATCAGTCTGCAGTTAATATTATGACCGGAGCTGCTATGCCGAAAGGAACCGATTCAGTAATCATTTTAGAAAATGTTGAAAGAAAAGGTAGTGAAATTATAGTCAAGCCTGGTCACAAAAAGGGTCAGAATGTCCGTTACGCAGGTGAAGATTTGAAGATGGGTGCGAAATGTTTAAGGGCGGGTCGAAAATTAACGGCTTCAGATATCGGATTAGTTGCCTCGCTGGGAATAACTGAACTTCGGGTGCGCAGAAGAATAAAAGTAGCTTTTTTTTCAACAGGTGATGAACTGAAATCTTTAGGGGAAACGCTAGATTTAGGAGAAATATACGATAGTAACCGTTACACCTTGTATGGCCTTCTCCATGATTTCGGAGCCGATCTCATCGACATGGGTGTCGTGAAAGATGACCCGGGTCTACTGGAGGCGGCACTTAAAACAGCGTCCGAAACCGCTGACGCTATTATTACATCTGGAGGAGTCTCGGTTGGTGAGGCAGACCATATAAAATCAGTGCTTCAATCTATCGGAGCGATCAAGTTTTGGAAAATTATGATGAAACCCGGACGACCACTTGCCTTTGGTAAAATTGGTTCAGCCGATTTCTTCGGGTTACCTGGTAATCCTGTTTCTGTCATGATCACATTTATGCAATTTGTGTTACCCGCCCTTTCAAAAATGGCGGGACGAACGGGGACCCAACCATTGGAGATAACAGCGAAAACCACTAAAGCCATCCGAAAAAGCGAAGGAAGGACAGAATTTCAGCGAGGGATTCTAAGTTTCGACGATAAGGGAAACGGCCTAGTTACTCCGTTAGGGGCTCAGGGGTCAGGAATTTTGAGTTCCATGACGGAAGCTAATTGTTTGATTCATCTTACAAAAGATTCCGGCAAAATACAGGCGGGAGACACGGTAAAAATTCAGCCGTTTGAACTTCGACTGGCAAACGCATAATTTCCCGTCAAAGATCTGTTTTCCCCTCGGTGTTTTTCGAGACCCATCGCTCCCCTTCTTTTGAACGCTCTTTCTTCCAAAAAGGAGCCCGGGATTTCAATATTTCCATCATGTGTCTGCAAGATTCGAAGGCATGCGCTCGATGACCTGACCAAGTCGCCACAAGAACAATGGCTTCTCCAGGAAAAATTCGGCCCACCCTGTGAATGATAAGAACCTCATTCAGGTGCCATCTTTTAATGGCTTCCTTTCGGATTTCATTCAATACTTTTTCAGCCATGTCAGGGTAATGCTCGAGAAACATAGACTCCACCTCTATGCCATCGTTGAAATCTCTCATAGTCCCGACAAATACCGCAGAAGCTCCGATTTGCCCTTTATTGAAACCGCAACCCTTCTGAAATCTAATAACCTGTTCAAGCGGTTCAAAACAATCAGTAACGATAGAACAAGTCAACTCTATCCTCCAGTCATCGGTGGGAAAAAAGCCACCTCGTCGTTATTTAGAATTGGCCGATCAAATTCGCAATGAAGCCTATTTACAGCACATAGCGTACCGTCTGGAATAGCAACCCCACCGGCGGCAACCTTCCAAATCGATAACACCGTGTGATCACCTTCCACGCTGAGATCAGTCTCGCGGCAATCAACAATTTCAGCTAAACTGGCAAAAAACCTTACTTTTATCTGCATTTAAAAATATGGTCCTACAAAAAAACACGAAGAGTATCCTAACCTAGGCAACTTAAAAAAACTATTGGAACACCAATATGGCTAAACTGAATCATTTAGATGCTGAAGGCAAGGCTCTGATGGTAGACGTAAGAGAAAAGAAAATTTCTCATAGAATCGCGGTAGCTAGCGGCTCTATATCAATGAAACCGGACACTTGTCGCTTAATTAAGACCTCCGCTATCGAGAAAGGCGATGTCTTGGCTACTGCCCGGATAGCGGGTATCCTGGCCTCCAAAAAGACGCCGGAACTTATCCCTCTGTGTCATCCTTTAAATATTACAAAGGTTGAAATTGATTTGGAGATTCGTGAAACGGAGGGTCTTTTATTTTGCACCGCAACAGTGGAAACAGAAGGCAAAACGGGAGTTGAAATAGAGGCATTAAATGCCGTCCAAATCAGCCTTTTAACCATTTACGATATGTGTAAAGCGGTAGACAGAGGAATGATAATTAAAGAAATCTACCTCGAGCACAAATCAGGAGGACAATCGGGCACTTGGCAGAGATAATTACAGTTCTTAGTGTCTCCTAGCTAGCGGACTATGTACCTATAACGAGGCTCCTCTGGACTACCGGGTAGTCTTCTATCTGCCGTAGCTTGAGGTTGCCAATTGACGAACTCTTCGATTTTCTCCGCAAGGGCGAAATCTCTATCCGTGATACCCTCCACTTCGTGAGTATTCAGACGAATTTCCAAACGATCGTATGTCGCTATAAGTTGGGGATGATGCCAGGCCACTTCCGAAAGATGACCTACTGCGTTAATCAACATTAGTGTAACTCTCCATCCATCCGTCTTAAATTCCCTGGTTATTGAACCTCTTTCAAATTTCCAATTTGGCAAAGAAGAGTCTAAGACTTTTTGTATTTCTTCAGAATTAAAAATTTTTTCTACATGTTTATTTGACATAAAGATCTAATCCTCCTATTTAAAAATTAAGCGTCTTGTGACAATTTCCAGGCGACATCAGCAGCTTGTCGATTCGCTTTTACATCGTGAACGCGAAAAATTTTCACTCCAGCTAATACTCCTAGTACAGTGGTAGCGCAAGTGGCTCCCTCCAAACTACTAGTTTCAGTCGTTTCACAAATTTGCTGAAGGATACTCTTTCGACTAGCTCCCAGTAGAACTGGATATCCCAACTCGACAAAACTATCCATAGCATTAAGGATAGATATATTATGATTTTTAAGTTTTCCAAAGCCGATACCTGGATCTATAGCTATACTTTGTTTAGCAATTCTTTGCGCCTGTGCGTCTCTTGCTACCTTCCTTAAATAGTTCTTTATCTCTTTAATTACATCCTCATAGTATGGTCGAACCTGCATACTGGTAGGATCTTTCAACATGTGCATAAGAATTATCCCGGCCTGATATGCCGCTACTAGTTCAAACGTCCTAATATCTCCCCCACCCGTTACATCATTGATTAAATTCACACCTTCATCTAACGCTGCCTTAACAACTTCTGATTTAGATGTGTCGACACTAATTATTTGGTTGGGTAAAGATTCACGCAAAAATTTTACCACTGGCAACACTCTATTTAGCTCTTCTTTCACAGGCACACCCAAAGACCCAGGTCGTGTTGATTGCCCGCCAACGTCGATAATATCCGCGCCATTTTCTACCATTTCAAAAGCGTGTTTCGTAGCTTTTTCAAGATCTAAAAAATCCCCACCATCCGAAAAGCTATCTGGGGTTACATTTAGGATACCCATTATCAGCGGCTTATCATCCTTTCTGAGTGATCGAAAACTGAACGCCATTTAGCTGTCTATCACGGAAGTAGGTTTGGCATATCCGTAGTGGCCTTTACCAAAGCATCTATCATTTTTTCCTCACCGGATAAATGTCCAGCCGTTCGAATTATCTCCAATCTGGAACCCTTTATCGCTCTATGAAGTTCCCAAGAGGAACTGGGTAGACAGGTCATATCTCGTCCACCATGAATCAAAGTTACTGGAACACTTGGTACTTTATGAATATCCCGCAGTAGTTGATTGGACTCCAAAAAATAGCCGTTGACGGCATAATGAATTTCTATCCGGGCTTTTGAGACAGTGGACTCAACCGAAGAACTTAAGGTTTCAAATCCTGATTCAAAAGAAAAAGAAACCACTGCGCCTGACCATTTCTCCCAAGCCTGAGCCGTTCGAAAAACGACTTCATCATCGTTATGATTCAAGCGGGAATACAAATAACGAACTAAACCGCCATCTCCGTTGTAACCAACGTCTTCTACGAACTCATACCACTGCTTTGGCAAAATTTTGTTCACACCGTTACCAACAAACCAGTTCAAATCGTCCTCTCTCGCAAGGAACGGCGCTCTCAGCACTAAGCCTTTC
>CAZXQY010000074.1:0-12783 GCA_964642505.1 uncultured Gammaproteobacteria bacterium
AGAAGCCATGCACCTGGCTCCCCTGGATTTACTTGAGCAGCAGCTTCTGTTCTTGGCATTTTTGTTTGCCTTTGCCGTTAAAGTGCCTATGTGGCCGGTGCATACCTGGTTGCCGGATGCGCACGTCGAAGCGCCTACAGGAGGATCCGTCGTTCTGGCAGCAATAATGCTGAAGATGGGTGGTTACGGTTTTATAAGATTTAGCTTGCCTATTGCGCCGGATGCTGCGGCTTCCCTAGATTCTTTTATGATCACGCTTTCTTTGATAGCCGTTTTTTATATTGGCCTGGTAGCTTTAGTACAAGACGATATGAAAAAACTGATAGCGTATTCTTCAATCTCTCATATGGGCTTTGTCACATTGGGTTTATTTGTCGTTTTTAGTGTCTTCGCAAAGACAGGTCGTTGGGAAGATGCCACTATGGGGATAGAAGGAGCTATGGTTCAGATGATATCGCACGGGTTCGTAAGCGGCGCACTCTTTTTATGCGTGGGAGTTTTGTATGACAGGGTGCACAGCAAAAAAATAAAAGACTATGGTGGAGTGGCTAAAGCGATGCCAATGTTTGCTGCCTTCATGATGCTATTCTGTATGGCTAATGCTGGCTTGCCAGGTACATCAGGTTTCGTCGGTGAATTTTTGGTAATTATGACCGCGTTCAAGTCCAATTTTTGGTTTGCTTTTCTGGCAGCTTCGACTTTGGTTTTAGGAGCGGCCTACACTCTATGGATGTATAAGAGAGTGATTTTCGGTGAGGTTGCTAACGAAGCTATTGCCCGGCTTCCCGACATAAATAGGAGAGAGAGACTAATTTTATCCAGTTTAGCCTTCGCCGTTCTGGCTATTGGTATTTGGCCAGCGCCGTTATTTGAATTGATGGAAGCCAGCATCGGAAATCTAATTGAGCATATAGGAAATTCAAAGTTGTAATAGAGATGAATGAATTACAAGCGATAATACCGGAGATCACTTTAGTAACTTTAGCGTGCTTGGTTTTGCTAGTGGATGTCTTTAAGAAAGAAGGTTCTAAATTAACTTTTTGGACGGCTTCTTTGGCGCTTGTGGTTGTTGGAATACAGGTCATCGTCTGGCGGCCTTCTCTCCCCATGTTGGTCTTCGACTCGTCCTTTAAACTAGATCAGGTTTCAGTTTTGCTGAAAATTTTTGTTGTGATGACGGGTGTTGGATCATTTTTCTACGCACAGTATCATTTCGAAAAGTTCGAAAAAAACCAGACCGAATTTTTCAGTCTCGCTTTGTTTTCTATTGTCGGTATGATGGTCCTAGTGTCTTCCCACAACTTGTTGACAGTGTACTTGGGCCTAGAGTTACTATCGCTTAGCCTCTACGCAATGGTGGCGATGGATAGAGATTCTAAAATTGCTGCCGAAGCGGCGATGAAATACTTTGTTCTGGGCGCTTTGGCGTCAGGTATTTTGTTGTATGGCATGTCTATGCTCTATGGAGCGACAGGCACACTGGATCTGGGGGAGCTGAGGTCTCAAGGAGTAAGTCAAAGCGGTGACCTTCTTTTGACTTTTGGACTAGTCTTCGTTTTGGTGGGTGTCGGATTTAAGCTTGGCGTCGTACCATTTCACATGTGGATTCCTGATGTATATGAAGGTTCCCAAACGCCGGTAACTTTGTTCCTTAGTTCCGCACCGAAAATTGCTGCTTACGCGATGGCATTGAGAGTTTTAGGAGAGGGACTAGTCGGCTTGGCGCCTTACTGGCTTCAGATGCTGACATTACTAGCAATCTTATCCATGGGGCTAGGAAATATTGCGGCGATCGCCCAATCGAATTTTAAGAGGATGCTGGCTTATTCCACGATCGCTCATATGGGTTTTTTATTATTAGGCTTAATTGCCGCGAGCCCGGGAGGATATGCTGCTTCAATGTTTTACGTTATAGTTTATTCTATTATGGGAATGGGGGCTTTTGCGGCTTTATTGTTAGTCGTCAGCCCGAAAAATTTGGACGAACAAATTTCTCGTTTTAAGGGGCTTTCTAGGACAAACCCTTGGGTTTCCCTAATGATATTGATATTGATGCTTTCATTAGCGGGAATTCCGCCTTTTGCTGGATTTTGGGCGAAATGGTTTGTACTTAAAGAGCTTATAGCTTCAGGTATGCTTTGGTTGGCCGTAATTGCTGTGATATTTTCTTTGATTGGCGCTTTTTACTATCTGAGGATCGTAAAATTTATGTATTTTGATTTTGACAATAATGCTGATAAATCAATATCTTGGGGCCGAAACATTGGTTTGATATTCAGTATTAATTCGGGCGCCATCTTGGTTTTGGGCTTTTTCCCAGGGCTATTGATGTCGGAGTGCTTGAAAGCAGTGCTTACCAGTATTATTTGATAGTGATGGGGCATTCGGAAAGAATGGAAATTTAGTTAGAACAAGGAACTATTAATCTTTTTGAAAAATGTTTCGTATAATTTATTGTTGTAATCTTGGCTGGTAGTGCAGTAAGCTGCACCCCCTACATGATTTTTTTTTAATAGAGAAGGCAGATAATAGTGAATATATATGTTGGAAACTTACCGTATGGTATTAGAGATGAAGAGCTATCGAATCTCTTCAGTGAATTTGGATCCGTTAAAAGCGCTAATGTGATAATGGACAGAGCTTCCGGTAAGTCAAAAGGTTTCGGGTTCGTCGAAATGGATGATAATGAAGATGCCGAAAAGGCGATCCAGTCTCTTAATGGTAAGGACGTTAGCGGACGAGAACTCCGCGTAAATGAAGCTAGACCGCGAGGGGACAGACCTAACCGTCGGTAGTATCGCGTCGCCGTCCAGATGGATGAGCGATATTCTATGAGTTTCAGTCGAATGCTGTGGGTTTGTGGCTCCCAAAACTTTGCGCTAAGGGAGTGCCCACCAGGACTTCTGTGTCTTTGGTAATGCCACGAACCCAGTCGGTAAATTCCCTGGAAGTCAGGAAAATAACAGTGGAACCGAAGTAGAAATAACCTATTTGAACGCCTCGCTGAATGTGATGGGGGGCTGTTTTGAAGGTGTTTCGCGGCGACCAATCTTTTCCAGGTATTTGTGTAAAGACCTCACCGCTTGTCTTCGGTAGCGTTATGGCTATGCCTCCCACAAGGCACGCGCCCACCATGATGATGGCGAAATACCCGTTTCTTTTTTCGAATAGCAATATAACCCTTTCATTTCGGCAAAAAAGACCGTTTACATATTTGGTTGTGGTCTCATTTACAGAAAACAGATCTCCGGGAACGTAATGCGCTGCACATAACGTGCCGTCGCTCGGCATATGGACTCGATGGTAGTTGTGCGGGGCGAGATAGACACACCCGAAGCTGCCTGTTTTAAACTTATCAGCCGTGGTTTTATCATTATCAAACAAATTTGCCACGGTGTAATTTAAACCTTTCGCTTGGATTATAGTGCCTTCTGAAATTTCGCCAAATTGAGTAAGGCGTCCGTCAGCTGGGCTTGTCCAAACCGACTGATCACTAGGTTGGGCTCTAGCAGAGGGCTTTAATCTCCGAATGAAAAAAGCATTTAAATTAGGATAGTCTTCTAGACGGTCGGATTCCGCTTCAGTCAAATTTATTTTGTACTGTGAGAAGAATAGGGCCTTAGTAATACTGCTTATCCAACTTGTCGAGCAGGACGCAATTAAGCCAAAAAGTTTAGATATGATTTTTTTGGGAAGTATCTTTTGCAGCAATAGAAATGAAATTTCGATTTTTTTCATGTCCTACTTTCAACCTAGAAAATAAAATAATACATGCGAATAAGCATTTATATTGACGGTGTTTTACAGCACTTTACGATGGACTTTAATAGCCTTGGTAAATCTTTCAACAATATCTGGTTCCATAATCGGGGGTGTCAAGACGCTTAAGAGATACCCTTCCGGGCTTATGAAAAAAAGACCCGCAGAATGGTCAACGCTATATTCATCTTCAGTTCCCCCTACCTTCATAAATATTGCCCCGACTGATCTCGCTAGAATTTGTAGTTCTTTCTCTGAACCAGTGGCAGCTTTCATTCTCGAAGAAAAGACGGAAACATATTTTTTTAGGACTTCAGTGGTGTCTCTATTAGGATCTACTGAAACGAATAGAAGTAATCCCGATTCCCCAAATTCAGGGATCGACCGTAATTTAGCTTCGGCTTTGCTCATCGCGTTTAAAGTGGATGGGCAAATATCTGGGCACTGAGCAAAGCCGAAAAACACGATTGACCATCTTTCTTTTATATCGGCTAGTGTGAATGGATTGTTATTTTCGTCTGAGAGGTAAAATTCATTCAACTTTGGTGGGGATGGCCAAAGGATTCCCTCTGTATTATAGAAATCCGATCCATTTCTGGAATATTGCGCAAAGATGATACCGAGTCCGAACCCTAATACAATTACAAAAAGCGATAAGAAAGGCTGCTTTCCCTCTCCACTTTTACTTCGATTCATTACAATCCATATATTCAATATATTTTTTAATTAATGCAGACGTTGAAGAATCGTGTCCTGCGAAATTTTTTCTTGAGAAATCATCTAAAATGACTCTTGCAGCTTTTTTCCCGTTCTCAACGCCCCACTGATCGAAGCTGTTTAGGCCCCAAAGGATCCCCTGTACGATGGTCTTATGTTCGTAAAGACTTAGGAGGGCGCCTATTGCTTTAGGGTTCAGATTATCGATCAATAAAGTGTTGCTCGGCTTGTTTCCCCTCAAAAATTTGCTCGGATTATTATCTGGGTCGCCCAACATTAGTGTTTCAGACTGGGCAAAGCAATTGGCAATTCTGTTTTTATCCAAAAGATTGTCGGCGCTACCGGCATGTAAAGGGACTATAAATTCGACTGGTATAAATCTTGTCCCCTGATGTAGCAGCTGGAAAAAGGCATGCTGTGCAGCGGTACCCATCCCTCCCCACGTCACAGGGGCAGTGTGATAGTCTGTGAGCTGATCGTTCTTTGTCACCGATTTCCCATTACTCTCCATTTCTAGCTGTTGTAAAAAACTGGGTAGAAATCGGAGCTTATCGGAGTATGGGACTACAACGTATGATTCTGAATTTAGGCAGTTATTGTTCCAAAAACTTATTAGGGCCAAGATTTTCGGTAAATTAGTCGGAGTTGGGGAATTACGAAAATGCTCATCCATGTCCTGCGCTCCTTCGAGAAATTCGTAGAAGGTGTCCATGCCCACGGCTAAGGCCACAGGAAGCCCGACGCAAGACCAAACTGAGAATCTTCCACCGATCCAACTCCATATAGGCAGTATGGCCGCTCTATGAATACCGGATGATTGTGCAGCGTCTATATTCTCGGTAACAGCTACGAAATGCTTACCTAGATCTTTATTCTCCACTCCGGCGGCGGCTAACCATTCCTTGGCTTTTCGGTAGTTTAGTAAAGTTTCTGTCGTCGTAAAAGATTTACTTGCCACTATGAAAAGGGTTGTTTTTGGAGATAAAGGCTCTAATATGCGACGAATTTCACAACTGTCAGCATTTGCTAAGAAATGTACTTGAACAAGGCCAGAATGTTCATCTCTTAGCGCGTCAACGACTAGTTTGGGGCCAAGGTGAGAGCCGCCTATTCCAATATTAACAACGTCCGTAAATGCTTCTCCCATAGCGCTTTTAAGGGTTTTCTTTCTCAGTGCATTTACCACTCCCTCCATTTTTTCAAATCCCTTTTGACAAAGTCGCTGTTTTTCTGCGAGAGAAGGATCTGATAGTTTTTGCTCGCCTCTCAATAGGGTGTGTATGGCAGGCCTTTTCTCTGCAGCATTCACACTTTTCCCCAAGAACATAGCTTCAATCTCGTGGTCTAAACCTAGTTCTATATCTAACTTAAGGAGTTCCTCAAAGCTTTCTAAGCTTATCAGGTTTTTGGACAAATCAGCGTATATGTGAGGAGCAGGAATACTTAGGAATCGCGCTCTATCAGGTTCTTTATCAAAGTAATCCAGAAGGTGTCGAGTCTTATCTATATTTGCTCGTTTTTTTAATCGTGAAATAGCGGACGCTATTCGCTGATCTTTCATTGTCTATTAACCAATCTTGATTTCATTTTCGGCTACTATTCGACTCGACACTTTATGCCTTCCGCGAGGACGTTCTTATCGACCGAACGGTCTTGGGTGTTGCAATCTGGGCACGGTGCCCACTCGATTTCGTCAACAGGTTGATTTTTCTTTGATACCATTTGTTTACATTTTGGGCACTGTTCGTAATTTAGAGTCCGGAAATTGCTATCGATAGCCAATCGCTTGTCAAAAACAAAACAGTCACCTCTCCATAAACCAATTTTAGTCTTATCTCTATTCTTGAAGTAGTTGAGTATTCCTCCTCTTAATTGGAATATTTTTTGGAAGCCAAAACTCGCTAGTAATTCGGAGGCTTTTTCGCAGCGGATACCGCCAGTACAGAAGATTGCAATTTTCTTGTCTTTTTTCCCAATTAATTTTTGCTGTACAAAATCTGGAAACTGTCTAAATCTTCGGATTTTTGGGCGGATAGAATTGGTGAAAGAACCTATACTGTGTTCGTAGAAATTCCTAACATCGACGGTAATGACATCATCTTTTCGTATGAAATGGTCCCAATGTTCCGGTTCAATGTAATTACTATCGGAAGAAACTAAGTTTTCAAATCCGCTGGTAACGATCTCTCCCTTGATTCTAACAACTAGTCTGTCGAAAGGAGAAGTGGTAATCTCCGAACGGTTTACTAGTAGGTGTCTAAAACCATGTTCGTCTGTAAGGGATTTCAGTAGACAATCCAGAGATTCAGGGTTCCCTACGAGAGAACCGTTGATCCCTTCTTGAGATAGGATAACGGTCCCCAATATCTGCTTTTCCACGCATTTTTCTAAGATTACACGTTTTACTCTTTCAGCTTGAGTAACTCTCGCGAATTCATAGAAACTAGCGAAACAATTAGAGTTCATTTTGAGTAACTTTGATTTCCACGAATAATTTTCTCAATTTTTAATAGCTAGATAACCTTCAAAGCAAAGATTTTTGCAAACGGGGCATATTTCTTTGAAGCCTACCTTTTTTAAAGCCTGTATATTTTCTATAGAAGAAAGGGGTTCGAGTACACCCTTAAGGCTCCTAGCTTTTGCTATGATTTCATTTCCAGAATACCCGTTGCCTAATTTAAAGTCATTATACAGGAGCGTCATTATGTCTTGAAAGCGAGAGCTAGTTTCTCTTGTTTTTTCAAATAATAAAAATGCACCTCCTAGATTTAGGCTTTCCCATATTTTATCTAGCACATTTCTCCGTTCAGCGAGCGTTACAAACTGTAAGGTGTAGTAGGAAATTATAAAATCACTACTCGCCAAATTTAAGTTGATGATATCTTTCGTTTCATATTTTAGATTCCCCTTTAGGGGATCAGGTACCTTTTCTCTAGCAGCGGCAATCAAAGACAGTTCTCGATCTACCCCGATCACTTCAATATTCGCGTCAGCATGCCGGGTAGCGATGCTCTGTGTTAGGACGCCGGTGGTGCAGCCGAGGTCATAGACCCGACTGTTTTGTCTGATAAAAAAATCCGATAATTGCAGGGTTAATTTGTGTCCTTCCGTATATCCTGGGATAGATTTCTCTATATGCTCGGCAAGTTCCGTAGTTTGGTTTCCCGAAAACCGCCATCTGGCATTTTCAGCTTTTATAACATCGCCTACTTCTGGCATCTTAGTAATCTCCGTTGATCCGAAAATGATATAGTCTCATGAGTAGAGTAATTAGTTAATACATAAGGCGCTAAGGAAATGGAGGCTTGATCATAAAAGAAAACCCAGTGGAAAAACTATTTATGGGCGGGTTGCCAGCTTTCTTCGACGAGCATTTGTCTACTTTAAGCGCTTCGGCTTTCGCTCAGCAGCTGTATCCTGAGATGGTGGTTAATCTTTCAAAAATGGGTAATGCTGCTAGCTATGCTAGATTACTTAGAGGATTGCCTTGTCTGGAGCCGGCGGAAATCTCGGAGGATGGTGCCGTAATAATTGGTTCTTCAAAAACCTTTATCTCAAAAAATGATTTTAACGCAATCAAAGAGGCGATCAAAAGGCTGATTCCCTGGCGGAAGGGCCCGTTTAACTTTTTTGGCCTTTCGGTCGATTCTGAGTGGGATTCGGAACAAAAGTGGAATCGCCTTAGCGATCATATACAACCCTTAACGGAAAGATTGGTCTTAGATATCGGAAGTGGAAACGGGTACTTTGCCTGGAGAATGTACCTTTCTGGTGCGAGGGCGGTAGTTTGTCTTGAGCCCAGTCTTCAAAGTTTAGTTCAGTTTCATTTTTGTAAATATTTTTTACAAAAGATGCCTGTAGAGATGCTGCCAATCAAGAGTGATCGCTTCATGATTGAAAAAGGGTCTTTTGATACGGTGTTTTCAATGGGTGTTTTATACCACTGTCGCAAACCGAAAGAGCATCTTAAGGACTGCCGGAAAAATCTGCGCCCTGGTGGAGAGCTGGTACTGGAAACTCTCATCAACAATTCTGACAAATCGCTCCTTTTAGTGCCGTCCGAGCGTTATGCCGGTATGCGTAACGTTTGGTCGATCCCATCGCAAAAGCTGGTAAAAAATTGGTTGATAGAACTGGGTTTTTGTAATCCTCGATGCATCAACCAAACCACCACAACTTTGTGTGAGCAGAAAACTACCGAATTCATGCCTTACAACTCTCTTCAAGAGTCCTTGAGTACACTTGATTCGACTAAGACTCTAGAAGGTTTCGATAGACCTGTAAGAGGGATTTTTCTGGCGACTGTTCCATGATTAGCAATAAAAACTTTGGCGGTATTTGTTATTTGTATTTTTAAAAAGTATCGTAAATAATTAAAATTAAAAGAGAAACACTTCCTTAAGTGTAATTTTATACTCAGGAAGAGGCGCAGTAATTTCACGGTTTCTTCACGAATCAATAGGTATGATTTTGTCCGCTGTTTCGTGCTTAATTGGTTTATT
This sequence comes from uncultured Gammaproteobacteria bacterium, assembly GCA_964642505.1. Taxonomy (GTDB): domain Bacteria; phylum Pseudomonadota; class Gammaproteobacteria; genus TMED69. Next base: position 8,979 of record CAZXQY010000074.1, read on the forward strand.
GAGAGTGCGTTATTTCCTCGTAATAGACTAGTTTAAGCGCAACCTACTTATATATGGAGGAGAGGTTTTATGAGAAATCATTTGATGAACCTGATAATGATCGCTCTGGTAGTGGCGCCGTTCTCAACGATGTCATTTACTGAAGCTGATTACTTGAAATGGTTCAAAGAAAATCAGGGGGCGCAGCCTCAGTTTGTTGATGGTGATGTAATCACTATTGACAAAGCTGATATGATACGTCCTTTTGTACCTGCCGAATTCCAGGACGAGTGGATATTCGATGGGATGGAAATGAAAATTAACACAGCAGCTGCTGCTGATATGCAGCCGGCAAAAATCTACCAAGATGCGACTGCTAATCATTATGGTACGGCGACGATAGCATCTGACGGAGCGATTGAGAATTATGCGTCCGGCAGACCTTTTGATCCTGAGAAGTTTGTACCGGGTGCTGATAGTGGTTGGAAGATGGTTTGGAACTGGAATTATCGATGGCAGAATGAAGGCGTGTCCGTTGGTGAGGTTGACTGGGTCTGGGTAAGACGTGGTGGTAGCCATGACGATCACGAAATTATGACTATCGATGGTGGAAAGTACGCTCAGTATTATGAAGGTGGCGGAGCTTTCGAGCGTTCGTTAAAAGGTCCTTATAAGCGTTACCTGATGGCTCACAATCCGAAATACCCGGATTCCAATTACCAAGTTAATAATGGTAAGGGTTTTGCTAAAAACACAGAGTTTCGTGAGTACACCGGATTTGTTTCTCCATTTGATATTGCGGGAACGGCGTTCTTGATTCTTCGTTACGATGATCCAAGAAAGGCTGACGATTCTTGGGCTTATATTCCCAGTCTTCGTCGAGTAAGACGTATATCGGTAGAGGTTAAGTCTGACTCATTGTTGGGTACTGACCACACGCTTGAAGATTTCTATGGTTTCAATGGCCGACCGATGGAACATAATTGGGAATATGTTGGTAGTTCTAATCTTCTAGTTGTAGCTCGCTCTAGAGCTCGCGAGACCGTTTATTATGGACCAAACGGTTGGGCGATTAAGGACGACTACGCACTTCGATTAACTGACGTGATGAAGCAAATTCCTAAGAGTGATGCGCATCCTTATTCTTATAAGTATATTCACGTCGATCGAGTTACAGGGGAATCCTACTATGCTAATGCTTTTGACAAAGCTGGAGAGCTTTGGAAAGTTTGGCAGTTAACGAAGGTATACTCTGAGGACCCATGGGTACAAGAAGGAAGCCCTTATGCAAGACGATGGAGTGGCGGGGACACTAGTTTTACGCCCGCTGGTACTCAGTTCCAGCTTTTCCAAAGCATCAATGTTATCGATTTACAAAACAATCGAGGAACTTTGGTACCTTGTAGAGGAACTGAAGCCGAAGATACGGCTTTCAAAGTGGCGAAACGTGTACTTGACGTTAACTACCTCACAGAAGGTAGATAACAAACAAACTAGGTCGCGTGTAGAGACAGCAAAAACCGCCTCATTAGAGGCGGTTTTTTTTTACTTAGACATTAGTTGGTTTGATGGTAGTGTCTCATCAATAAGCTTTTTGGCCGTTTCTATCCCAGCGACAGGTAATAGCGAAGGATCTAATTTTCCTATCTGTACCAATACGGAAGCCTGATCCCAATAAATGTGTTCATGATATAACTTGTCACCTCGAAAATTGACAATAGCAACGAGAGGTACCTCTACATAGCGGCCGGTGGGCGCTACATTTGGAAGCATCCATGGAATTTCACAAGTGTGGGTAAAGCTGAAAATCATTTCATCCACGAGTCGATCGATACCTATCGTGCGGGAAACTGGAATAAGTTTGGTGTCTGGCGGGTTACTATTAACGAAATGGTTAGTGTAGAAGTGGTGTAAGTTTTCATAACCCACACCCCCAGTCATTGTCGGTATGTGGTTCACATATGGTTCGGCGACCATTGTCTCCATCGTCTTATCTACATCCCGTTCGGCAAACTCAAAGTTAGTGTGCTTTTCCCAAAGACTCTGAATATCAAAATTTGGCCCCAACTTTGATCGAAGGAGTCCTAACGTTCTGGAATAAGCCATCGAAGTGGCAGGTTTATCATAGGCTTTATCAGTATCGTCGAAAAACCTACGTTCGCAATCCGGATAATAGAAAGTCCTCGGTGAATCGGCACCTCTAGTTTCTTTGATACTGTGGCATATTATAGAATCTGCTTTAACTGCTTGTAAGGCCTTGTAAGACAGAAAATCATCGCTGTAAATTACGGCACAGTCTACTTCTATTTTGTCGCTTTCCAAAACCTGACTTGATTTGACGCTGTCATAAAAAATAGCTCCAATTTTCCCGACTAGCTGTGGATGCTCTTTTAGCCTGGCGAAACCACTAGAGATCAGTATTGTCAAATTTTCGCGATTCATATTTACGGGAAGAGGTAGCGCGATGACACAGTAACCCTCTTCGGAGAACCGTCTCGCATTACGCATGAGTAGTTCGACTCTGTCGGCTGTGTCGACCAAAAGTAGTCCCGGTCCACTGCCCTGAGGAGGACAAAACTCTAGATCTTTAACTGAATCTTTGTTGAACGAACTTTTTAGTGATTCGTGGTCCATATCGTGTTCCTTAAATATCTATCCTGTATTTTCTATACTTTTGACACAGATTCTGTGTTTATCTATCTTACATCTTTATGGTCATAAGATTAATCTACGAAATAGTGTATATTTCTATCGTTTTAAGGAATGCGGTTTTATGAAGCGTGTCAATTCGATGTTCCAAACTGGACATTTCAAATTAGGTCTTTTTTCTCCGAATTGTTCCGGTGGTATGGCGATTACCAAAGTGAAAGAACGTTGGAAGGCCAGTTGGGAGGAAAATTTAAAGTTGGCTCGATTAGCTGATGAGGTAGGACTCGAATTTCTCTTACCTATAGCTCGGTGGGTAGGATATGGTGGAGATACCAATTTCCAAGGTGAATCCCTAGAAACTATCACATGGGCGACTGGTTTGTTAGCCGAAACGTCTAGAATCAATATTTTTGCAACTGCTCATACGGCTTTTTTTCATCCATTGGTGGCCGCTAAACAATTTGCAACAATGAGCCATATTGCTGAGGGACGTTTCGGTTTAAATATTGTCTGCGGTTGGAATAAACCCGAATATGACATGTTTGGACTAGAATTGTCTGATTCTCATGTCGACCGTTATAAATATGGGCAAAGTTGGTTTGATTTGATTCAAAAATCGTGGCTATCTAGCCGTCCATTTGATTGGGATGACGAGTTTTTTAACGTAAGAAATGTCGTTTCCTCTCCTAAATTATTTGGAGATCAGTTGCCTCCATTGATGAACGCGGGTTCTTCAGAGGAGGGAAAGCAATTTGCGGCTCGTAATTGCGATTTTCTGTTTACCGTCATGCTCGATATTGACTCGGGTCGTCAAATCGTACAGAGCGTAAAAGAACACGCTAGGACTGAATACAAAAGAAACATCGAGCTCTTTACTACCGCGTACGTCGTATGCAGAAGGACTATGAAGGAAGCACAAGAATACCATCATTATTACGCGGTAGAAAAAGCAGATAACCAAGCGGTAGAAAAATTAATGTCGTTGATGGGCATGCATGCTCATTCCTTCCCTAGGGATCAAATAGACAATCTTAAGACCCAGTTTGCTGCAGGGCACGGCGTATATCCTCTGGTCGGTGACCCTGATTTTGTATGCAGTCAGATAGAGAAAATTGCTGAGAGCGGGTTTTCGGGAGCTTCTTTAGCCTTCGTGGATTATCTGGAGGAGTTACCCTTT
>CAZXQY010000075.1:0-12740 GCA_964642505.1 uncultured Gammaproteobacteria bacterium
GCTTACTAAATCGACACCTCACAAAATTCCTTGAATGTTTTTTTAGGTTTTTACAAAGAAATCAAAACATCAATAAAAAAGAAACAACCGGCCGTTGAAATTACGTAACAAAAGATCTAAAAAACTAAGCTACTTAACGCCACCAACCAGTAAAAATGGTAATTCGGTGACCCTGGGTTGCCGGCAAAAAAGATCGCCCCGATAGGTATAGACGGAACACCGAAAAAGGTCTGAATTGAGGCTACCACTAGATGTCCAAAAATTATTCACTTCCAAGCTCGGGAAAACCGTGGGATTAACCGAGGGGCTAATACACTGAGTCTCCATAATCGATTTCAATTCTTGTTTCGTGGGTAAACGCCATGCCTTACCCGACTTCCGGGAAAACTCTTCTGCAAATTCATTCGCTTCATCCCAGCTTAGCTTTAATGATTTACCTTTACATTTAAAATTTGAGTAGCGTTGACCCGCCGCACACCTATACCAAATCACGTCGTTTCGAGAGTCTTTTGCTAGGCCAGCTTCGTCAGTGGCAAATTCCCCTTTGTCCCGACCTTTATAGAAGCTGCCGCAATCCGGTTGATGCTCATAGTAGTCGCAACTAGCTAGAAATATTGAAGCTAATACGACCGAAACACCTAAAGTTCTTAATTTTCCTAAAGTCATAGAGATATCCGCTCCATAACAAACCTACTTTTTCTCTTACTAAACGTACCCTCGAGTACCCTTCAATCTTAACCGACGAACATTCCCTATCAAGTTGTTTTCAATTTCATTCAGTCTGTTTATCGCAAACAAAATCAAACCGACAAATGAAAAAACCACGGATACAGCCATCAATAACAATCCTATTCCCATCTCTATTTCCTTAAAGTATTTTCGTTAAAATGAACATAAGTATTTGTTTATATAGTTTAATCTTTATATATATTTGCCATCATTTCGAATTGACCCTCTAGATAATCACGGGTGCTATTCATCTGTCTGACTAAGCTTTCCATTGCCGAGAATTGGTTTAAATAACGGTCATAAACATCTTCCATTCGTTGTTCTAATTTTACTAGATCCGCTTCGTAAGTTGTTATGGCATCCTTAGCGTTCTTTTCTCGGTCACTGATGACGCTCCCGTTACCAGTCAATCCTTCTATTTTTTCTATCGCTGTTAGTGCCAGCCCTTTAGGGGCTGCACTATAGGTGGTCTGGTTATTAGTATTGCCTGTCAGCATCTTTTTAACGTCCAGATAGTTTTCTGAGATAGCCTTGTCCAATTTACTTTCATCAAGCACCAATTTGCCGGTTTTATCCGTCGAAATACCGATATCCCGAAAATTATTAACAGCACCTGAAGCCGTCGGTGAGTCTCCGAAAATAGCGCTCCTTAGTTGCTGTTCGATATATCGTACTCCTGTGTAGTCATTCGCTAGTGCACCCCCGTTCTCAACTGTCGAGTCAGGGTCTACCAGAGCATCTAGAATACCGTCTAAATCATTGAAAGATTCGACCATCGCCTGAACAGAGCTTTTTATTCTATTTTCGCCGTTCGTAACACCTAGATTGACTGCACTACTGCTGGTAGATTTCAACTGTATTGTCGATCCGTCTATCAAATCCGAAATTTCATTACTTGGTCGTTGTACGGACAAACCATTGAAGGTCATTATTGCATTTTGGCTGTTTTGCAGTGTTTTATCGGTTGCAGAAAACCCTAAATCTGGAGTAGACGTCACCGAAAACGCGCCCTCTACCCCTTGAGTTCCCTCTAAAATAATCTGGTACTGGCCGGCGGAGTTTCCCAAGCTCACTAAAGAAGCAGTAACACCGATATTAGCCTCATTTACTGCGTCCACCACTCCCTTTGGTGTGGCAGTTGTCACACTTACCGTGTGGCTAGAAGTGGTACTCGAACCAATCGTTACACTGATATCGAAAGGATTACTTGCCAATTGTGTGCTGTCTGAAGCATAAACGTTTGAAACTGTTCTTTGAGACTTCGCTAGCTGACTGACGGTTATATCATAATCGGCCTTTATTGCCCCTCCCGAAACGGAGGTGAAGCTTGCTACTGCCGAATTAGAGGATGTTCCCTCTGAATCCGCCAATTCGTCGGCATCATCCATCATCTGGAATGCCGACTTTATCGTACTAATTTGATAAGAAATCGCCGCGTAACCAGAAATACTAGCTTCACTTTTAGCTATCGACTCTTCCAGTGATACTTGCTTAGGCTCTTTCTCGACATCGGTCAGATCACGGGCGAGTTTGAAAATATCAATTCCCGATCCTCCTCCCAAAGTCGTCAAAATCTCTTGCGAAATGGAAATGTTGTCACTCATAGTAAATTTCCTTCTAATTTACCGTTTAACAGTCGTCCTCACTCCGGACTGCCTGAAATCAAGCCGAATAAATCAGTTTTATTCGGTTATATTTGATTAATCGGCAGTAAAAAAAATTGCTTTAACACTCTTTTCGTCAAAATTTGCAGGAAATAAAAGATCTCGTTATCTGATATAGTCAAATAAGCTCAATTGAGAGATTTTCGCGAAACTGCTTTGTGCCGCTTCTAAAGCTAACATTTCCGCACTCAACTCTGTAACAGCCGTAGAATAATCGAGATCCTCTGCGTTAGAAATAAGAGCTTCAAAACGGATGCGTGTCTCTTCCATCACGGACTCCTGAGAATTAACGATGCTCATTCGACTACCGATATCCGCCATCGAAAGCGCGGTATTTTGAATCAGCTCCTCCATCTCCGCGATACTGTCCTCTATCTTAGGACTGTCCGACAAATTTAATCTATTGACCAGGTCTCCGACTACATCAAAAAACCCAATTCTCTTAGCGTCAGGTGCTCCCGCAACGTAGGTTCCGGCATAGGCATTGTTATAAGCCTCCAAATCGACCGCATGGAAAAACGTCCAATCTATCTCGGAATCATAACCGGAAGAGTGTAACTCGGTTAGATACTCGTCATAATTATGCTGTGCCTGGCTTTGTTCGGCTGCCTTAGATTGAGTTGTAGAGTGAGCACCATTTGCCAGCCCAAGCGCATTGCTAGTCGCCCCTCCGGCCGCGCCTAGCGTGATAGTGCCGCCTTCATTTCCAGGTGTGTTTTTTAGTAAGACATTGCCACTAGCATCAACCGATGCAATAACCTTGGTCGTTGCGGATTGCTCATTTATTTTCGTCACTAAGGCATCCCTACTCCCCCAGACTCCTCCAGCTATAGTTTGTCCGTTAATAATCAAAGAGCCTGAAAGATTCAAGCCAGACTGAGCAGCCGTCACTGAAACCATGGCATTGGCGTCAGCTTCTCCCAAGTAAGCTCTTAATTCTGCTGCCCGGGTGATAAAACCACGATGCGCGCTCGACAAGTTGATCAGTCCAGCTTCATTAACCGCAGTCAAACTGCCAGAATAACGACCATCGTTTCCATCTCTAACGATACTCTTAAACACCTCGTCTCCAGGATTGTTCATTTCCAAGGTTCTTTGATCCGAAACAAATATGCGAGTTTGAGTGTCATCTCCTTCGTAGCCAATTTTCCCATCCGCGTCCTTTTGATAAGGAATGGTTCCTACCATGGAACCAGAGAATATATAGTTTCCATTCGAGTCTCTTGTATTCCCTAAAGCCATCAACTCGTCTCTCAAAGCATCCACTTCTACCGCCATAATCCGTCTATCGGCATTCGACATAGATTCACTAGCTCCTCGAACTGAAAGTTCTTTTATCCTTAGCAACAAGTTTTGTGCAGAAGCTAATACTGACTCCTCTGATATCAGTCTAGTCCGAAGAGACTCCAGTCCCGATTGATAATTTTCCTGAGTCGCTAATCCAGACTTCAGCCGTTGAATCAAAGCCGTTTTTTGGGCGTCATCACTAGGTCTGACTAATTGTTTTCCGGTACCTAGCCTCGCTTGTTGCTCAGCCACGTCTGAATGTTGCTTAGAAATAATTTCTACCGCCTGTTTGAAAAATTGACTAGTCGATACTTTCATAATCTAATCTCTAACCAACACCTAGTATTGCATCGAAAATTTTTGCCGACACTTGAATGACCTGTGCAGACGCTTGATATGCCTGTTGATAACGGATTAGATCGGCAGCCTCTTCATCTAGACTAACGCCTGCCCGATCCTCTCGTGCTTGGGTGGCCTGATCGAAAACCACCTTCAAGGCTGCTTCCGAAACCTCTGCTAACGTAGCCTTGGTACCCGCTACATTGACAATATTTAAATAAGCCTCGTTAATGGTTTCTTCGTCATTAACTACCCTAACATTACGGAGATTCGCAATTTTTATTATGTTGGAGTTATCTCCCGTACCACCTTTATTGTCATCTATTAAGAAGACATCGTCCTTAGATGGAAGTTCATTAAACGTGATTTTTAAATTCTGGTAATCGATTCCTTTTCCGTGATCGTAACTACGAGTCGCGACGATCGTATTAGATTCTGCATCAACAATTTGGTACTTGCTTTGACTGAGAAATTCAATGGAAAACGGTCGCTCTGCAAAGACATCCATATCATCCAAATTGCGAAATCCAACCGATACTTCTGCGCTATCCGTACCGGTGACAAAAACTGCTAATTCGTCCGGAGTGGGATTCTTAATATACACTCCAGCCTGTAAGCCGAGCATCGATAAATCTGCCGCTTTCCCTGCCGCTCCGAAAGTGAACCTTATTTTTTCTTGGCTATCGAAAATCAATTGACCCGTGAAAGTTTTGTTACTCAATCCCAACGCATTTGTGGTCGCACCGGTGGTTGGATTAGATAAGGAAATATTTTTTCCTTCATGACCGGCCAAGTTGGTAAGCTCCACTCCTCCATCATTTCCTACAGAAGCAGTGACCTTAGTCACATTCGATTTAGCATTTATCTGAAGAACTAAAGCATCAATGCTTGATGGAATAGCACCATCGCCTACTAAGGTGCCGTTTACAGCTATTTGATCCAATAAATTAATGTTTTCAGGGCTACTACTAATTTTCGTTTCAGCTACAGCAGTAACCTTCGAGTTATTCGATACAGAATTGACCCAATCTCTCATCAAGGCAGCAGAACTCTCTAAGTTGGTTGTCCCGTTTAGCGCCAAAGCTCCTAACGCGATACCATTAAGAGATAAATCTCCACTCTCTATTAAGCTCTTGCTAACGCCGCTATTTGTGCTGGATAGATGAATAGCTTGGGAAGTTGCACTTGCTCGATAAGCTACTTGTTGAGAAATAAGGCCCAATGGTTCCCCATCCTGCCCGCTATCTTTATCAACAACTAATTCTTCCCGTGTGCCACTTTCGGCCAAAAACCCATAAGTCATATCCCAATCTAAGTAGGATCCGGCTCCCTTCTCTTTGTTCAAATAAGCATCACTGTACTCGCTGTCTAAGTCGAAACCACCATCCTGCGATCGGAGAGAAGTTTGCAAGGTTTCGGATAGCACGCTTCCAAGTAGGTGTACTCCATCTTTGTTCATCACCTGGAAGTTCAAATCACTATCTACAGGGATGTCCATCTTTATAGTCACCTGGTCTGTCCCTTTCGGAATTGTAAATGCCGGAGATATATTGCTAGCATGAACGGTTCCAACATTTTGGACCAGTTGTACCGAAGCTACCTCATTTGATTCATTATTCAGGCTTGTTATGGATACTCCTGTTTCAAACAGTGGACTATCATCAGATTCCAAGTAAGTAAGGCTAGCAACCGCATTTCCGACGTTGTTCTCTGATTCCTTTATCCTTAGACGCTGAGCGGCAGCAACTTGAAACGGGTCGCTCAACAAAGACGTCATACCTGCTGCTGGTCGTTGAACAGGTCGAATGAAAAATGTATCCCCATCCAACTTGTCGCCATCTATAGATATTTCTAAGCCCGCGTAATTCACTAGACCTAGATTCTCCTTCACGAAATTGACATCACCGCTTGATTCATCTGCTATACGCCACATTTGGCCTTCTGCTACCCATCGCATTTCAAAAGGCGAGTAATTGAACTCCTTGACATCGGAAACCTCGACATCGACTTCTACCGATCCCAACAAAGTAGGGGAAGTAACTTGGAATACGGGTTCTATTTCAAATATAGCCTTACCCCTATCTCCTCTTGCATCTAATCCAGCTGTATGAATTTCGTTGATTTCAGCTGTTAACGTTTGAGCAAGATGATCTAACCCGTCCATCGCAGGAGATAGAATCTGACTACGAAAATTTATGAGACCCCCTAAAGTTCCTGAACTAACACTACTTACAGGTCGTTGCTCCCCGTAAGGGTTATATAAAATATCCACCCGACCTAGGTCTCCTGGCTTAAATTCAACTCCAATGAGAGTAGTCGAGTCCTTCCTTACTATTGCTGATTGAGAATTGCCACCGTCCAAGCTGATGGTTACTTGCCCAGATTTATCCTCAATTATATTAATTTTCGCAACATTAGATAGTTCCCGTAACAACTTGTCCCGTTCGTCCATTAAAGCGGGAGATTGCTCATTAGCGTTCGTTTTACGCCCTAATTGCTTATTAACTGCCAATAACTTGTTTGCATAGTTATTAATTGAATCTATTTGGTATGTAATGTTCTCTTGGATAGTTTGGTCCAGACTATCTAGGTGACTAGATAATTCCCTAAATCTATCAGCCACGGAGTCCGCGTCTCTAAGAAATACCGTTCGTAAAGTGGTAGATGCGGCGTCTGCACTCAGCTCGTGGGCTGAGGCAAAAAATTTGTCTAAAACATTTGACAATCCGGACGCTTCCGAACCCATTAAATCGACGATTCGATTCGCGTACTCTATCATTGGAGCCTGTGTAGAATATTCGCTACCACTATCTCGCAAACTGCTCTCTACAAACTCGTCATAGGCTCTAGCTATTCCCGTAACCCTAGCACCCGTTCCCAGATATATCGTACCTTTTTGGCTTGGATTGTTTTCGGCCATCGTTACATCTTGCCGAGAATATCCGTCTGTATTCAGATTAGCGATATTGTTACTAACCGTCGCTAAAGCTTGCCTATAAAGGTGAGCAGCACCAGAGCCTATAGACAGTAAATCACTCATCTTCTTTATCCATACCGATAGTGAGATCTTTAAATTTCGTTTGTTTATTCATCAATTACAACTCAATTTCTCGTTTAGTTGCCGAATTAGTTTCTTGCGTTTCTTGATAAGACTTGGCAGATGCCGTCAAATTTTTGTAACTGGCATTTTTCCCTTCGGAAGAATTATTTTGGATACTACTGAGAATCCAATCTGCTATGCCCAAGCTACTTCGCTTAGCAATTTCTTGAGAAAGTTCACCGTGATACATCTCCTCGAAAGTATCGGTAGCCGAAGAATCTAAAAGACCACTTTTTAAAGGAACCGCAGCCTCTCTCATCGATTTCAACATCATCTGCACAAATAAAGCTTCAAATTGTGAACCGACCTCGCTAGCAACCTTTCCATCTTTATTCTGGGCACGGGCTTTTAACTCTCCTAACCCCGAAAAGTCAAAGTGACTCCTGGCAGATAGCTTGAATTCTTCCATCTTAAATCACCACTAACTCGGCTCTCAGACTTCCAGATCGCCGCAATGCTTCTAGAATCGCTATCAAAGACGAGGGAGTTGCACCAACTTGATTAACTGCGTCAACTATTTCTTGCAGTTCAATCCCTGGCTTAAACAGAAACATCTTGTTATCTGGCTCGTCAATTTGAATATCGACATTTTGGACAGCCTGCGTTTGCCCGCCTTGTGCGAGTGCCCCAGCCTGACTCACTTCATTTGTGGCAGATATTCGGACACTAATAGTGCCGTGTGTTACGGCGGCAGCTGTTACCCTTACACTTCGGTTGATTACCGCGGTACCTGTCCTTGAATTAATAACCACTCGTGCGGGCGGCTCCCCGGGTTCTACCTCCAGATTCTCTATCATGCTCATGAAACTTACTCTTTGTGTCAAATCTCTTGGAGCTTTTACTGCCACTGACACCCCATCTACAGCGCTAGCCACACCAGGTCCAAAAGTTTCATTTATTACACCGGTGAGAGCGTTCGCTGTTGAAAAATCCCCATCTTTAACATTGAGCACAATATGTTCCGACTTATCGAAAGGTGTTTCTATCATTTTTTCGAGAATTCCTCCATTAGGAATTCGACCTGAAGTTGCTACACCTATCTGAACACTGGTACCTGCCCCTTCTGCACCGGCAGCCATCACTGTCAATCCGCCTTGTGCCAATGCATAGATAGAACCATCCACGCCGCGCAGAGGAGAAAGTAAAAGACTACCTCCCCGCAAACTTTCAGATTTACCTATAGCCGATACATTCACATCGAATTTCTGTCCTGGTTTAGCGAACGGCGGTACTTCCGCTGTGACCATAACGGCAGCAACATTATCTACCTCTAGGTCTTTCTTAACATTTTGTTTGATGTCATTAGCAATTTCGGTTCGGAGATCATAGTCTGATACGGGACCATCAACGGCGACTCCTAGCCCAGAAAGCATGGTTTTAAGACTTTGACCTGCTATTGGCAGATCTTTCCCGTCTCCAGTTCCCGCCAAACCAACAACCAATCCATAGCCCACAAGATGATTTGATCGCACTCCCGCAACGTCAGCTATATCTTTCACTCTATCGGCAAATAGTTGAGCGTTGGTAAACATCAACAGTAAGAAAGTTGGAAAAATCCGCTTTTTGATCCATTTTTTTTTCATCAAAACACTTCCTTCTTTCGTCATGCTGGGTTTTAGAAAGGCCATGCACTATACAACAGCCTAGTTCCCCAACCCGGCTTAGAGGCTTTAGCTAAGTCTCCAGTTCCTCGATATGAAAATTGGGCATTAGCTATTCTGTTAGATAAGACAGTATTATCAGGTTGTATATCTGAAGGCCGAATAACACCTTTTAATTGAATAAATTCACTACCTTCGGTTAGGGCTAATTGCTTTTCACCGAAAATAACCAAATTGCCATTTTCCATAACGTCAACTACCGTCGAAGAAATAGAACCTGTTAAGCTAGCATTTTGTCCGCTAACCCCAGTGCCAGAGTTGGTTATTGTAGCCCCATTTGTTTTCAGTCCTTGAAAGAGTTTAGCGCCCGGCACTAAGTTAAGAGCCCCATTTGCAGCGCCCACTCCAAGAACGTCGTTAGTGCTCGCTCTATTTGTTTCTACGTTGTTACTTCTAGACGCCTGAGTCGCTTCCAATAAGAGAACCGTGATCAAATCTCCTACTTTCAAATCACCCACCCGATAGGTTCGTTTGCTGCCCAACAAACCAATTCCGTTATCAAAAACAGAACCTGTCACTCGTTTTTCTTCGGCCCTAGGGATAGGTTGAATCGGTGCAAACTCCGCGGTGGGATTTAAGTTAGGTTGAGTTGCGCATCCACCTATTCCAAAAGCAAGAAGTATAATCAGCAGCAAAAAAATAAAATTCATAAAAATAAATTCCTAGAGATTGTTATTCAAGAACCGTAACATTCCATCCGCAGCAGCGATGGCTTTTGAATTCACCTCGTAAGCTCTTTGAGTTTCTATCATATTGACCATCTCTTCGACTACATTGACGTTAGAAGCTTCTAAAGTCCCTTGCATTAAAAAACCATTACCATTCTCTCCTGGCGTACCAACTATCACGTCTCCACTAGAGTTCGTTTCACGCAAAAGGTTTCTACCCATTGGCATTAAACCAGAGTTGTTAACAAAACGAGCAATTTGTAATTGTCCTACCTGAACATCTCCCTGTCCTGCCTCGAGCTCGGCACTAACTGTGCCATCTCTACCTATCGTAATGCTCTGAGCGTTCTGGGGAATAATTAATTGCGGGATTAAAGGTTCTCCACCCGCAGTAACCACTTCACCTTCCTGGGATAATTTGAAAGACCCATCTCGCGAGTATGCGATCGTTCCATCGAATAATTGGATCTGAAAATAACCATCACCACTTATAGCTATATCAAGTGCATTTTCGGTAGAAATCATATTACCTTGATGGTGAAGCTTTTCAGTCGCGACAACTCGAGTTCCAGTTCCTAGCATCAACCCAGTTGGCGTCTCGTTATCAGCATCGGTCTGGCCTCCAGCCTGAATAATGTTTTGATAGATTAAATCTTCGAAAACCGCACGATCTTTTTTATAACCCGTCGTATTGACGTTCGCTAGATTGTTAGAAATAACTGTCATGCGGGTGTTCTGTGCACTAAGTCCTGTTTTTGCTACCCATAAGGATGCGTCCATTTCCGTCTCCTATTTAGTGAATTTCTTTTAGTTTCTTAATTACGATACTCGCATCATTGTAGCGCCCGATTGGTCGTTATCTTTTGACTCTTTAATGACATTGACTTGCGCTTCAAAAGATCGGCTAAAATCTATTAGACGTACCATAGCTTCAATCGGGCTAACATTGCTCCCTTCCAAAACGCCAGTTTGGATTCCGATAGGATTTGGACCATTTTCGAAATCACCACCATTACCATTTGAACCCTGAGCTTCATACAAACCATCTTTTCGTCTAACTAATACCTGTTCACTTGAATCTCTCAACATCAGTTGACCTATTGGTATAGCTTCACCCTCTGGCTCGTCTGGAAACGCCGCGTTAACAGTACCATCGTTAGCAATAGAAATCGTAGTTTGTGGTGGGACAACAATCGCCGCTCCACCTTCCCCTGCTACTTCTAATCCATCACCAGTCATTAACGTTCCGTCACCATCAATCTTCAAATCTCCTCTTCTTGTGAAACCGATTTGCCCGTTATCCGATCGTACTCCCAACACAGTTTGGTCTTGCATTGAGATATCTAAAGCCCTACCCGTTTCTATCTGAGCCCCGGGTCTCAGGTCGACAACATTAGAGTGCTGAACAACTGGTTGATACCGAGTTTGATATCCATAATCAGCTGTTACTTTAACGGACCGTAGTAGGACATGGTCAAAACTCTTTTTGAATCCAGGCGTTGATGTATTAGCCAAATCATTAGTCAACTGAGCTCTGATTGTCCCCTGAGTTTTTGCTGCCGCTAACGATTGAAATAATAATCTGTCCATCCCATGTTACCTCTTAACGAATTTCATTTAGCCTCTGATGTTAATAATCGTTTGAGTCAAAGAACTACTCGTCTCAATTGCTTTAGCATTGGCTTGGAAGTTTCGTTGCGCCGTTATCAGGTCGACTAGTTCCGCTGTCAAATCCACATTTGATCTTTCCATAGCACCTGCTCGAATCGTTCCAAAACCGGCTGAACCAGGCTCCCCATAAGTAGCAGCACCAGATTCAGAAGTTTCGAAGAAACTACTATCTCCCATCTGGCGCAAGCCTTTCGGTGTTGAAAAGTTCGATAGAATAATTTTACCTAATGAAGCCTGTGAACCATTTGAGTAACTAGCCACAACCAAGCCATCATCATTAATTGTCAGTCCTACTAAGTCACCTTCAGGTGCTCCGTTCTGCGAGCTATTTAATACGGCGAATGGGCTATTAAACTGTGTACTGTTGTTGTAATTGACCCCAATGTCTTCCCCTGTCACGGTGCTACTCTTGAGATTAGCTACTCCTATAGGTGAAACCAAGGTACCACTAGTGTCGAAGGTCAGCTCACCTTTATCGAGAAAGATAGGCGTCCAATAAGGAATATCATCCTCATCGAAATCTCCTTTATCCAACGTCTCATTCCAATTACCGGTTTTATCTTGAGAGACATAAACTTCACTAGTCCCGATGGTATCGGGAACCAATGCGATATAAGTTGACGGTTCACCGAAACCAGCCTCAATATCTTCCAATCCCCAATCAGCGTGGCCGGCGATCTGGATGAAGGATGTGTCTGTTGCAGTCGAACCAGTAAAAGTCAGTCTCTCCTCATCTTCATTAAAGCCCACTTCTATGCCTGAGACGGTCCGACCCAGTGAATCAGCCATAAGATTAATTTTATCCTCTAGATGTTGAGTAAACGTACCAATCGAGTAAGCTTTTTGTTCAAGCTCAATCTGAGCTGATATACCGTCAACAATAACCGTAAGAGATTTATTGTCTTGCGTCACCTCAAAAGATTTTCGAGGATCCACACCCATCGGCGACCCGATTACTACGGCTGGTGACGAAGCCTTACCCCGAACCGCTGGTAAATTGTTTACGAGAGACAATTGAGCTTTCACTTCATAAGAAATTGCAGCAGATGTCATACCTAATAGGTCTTGCGATAACGTGCTCGGAGTTTCTATTTTTAAACTTGAAGAGTCACCAGTAGTTCCTGAACCAATCGAAAAAGTACCGCCACTATATGACACTGTGATTCCTTGATTTTGATCATTTGCTGGCCGCAAAGAGCTGCCGTTGGGGAGCACATTCGTCAAAAGTGTTTCTCTATCATCCTGGTCTAAAGGATTCAGAAGTGTTCCTAGCGTACCGTTTGTAAAATCTGCTTGTCCTACGCCCAAGACTGCATTATTTACACCGCTGACATCCCCTGTACTGATCCATAGCTTATCAACCTTGGCATCTACGGTTTGATTAAATCGGATTGATTGGTTAGCCATGTCATAACTGAGCTCTATGTCAGAAAAATCGGGCTTATTCAACTTCAATGTGTGGTTTGCCGAACTGCCCGCGGCTGTAAGATTAAGCGCCGCACCGGTCTGCGTTGCAGCTAAAGTGATATTGTCCCCTGCTACTGACTTGACGTAATAATGTTTGTTCGGATCAAGGCCAGCAACTGATGTTGCAACTGCAGCTTTTACGTATCTGTGGTTT
>CAZXQY010000076.1:0-12738 GCA_964642505.1 uncultured Gammaproteobacteria bacterium
AGCCAGGTGCATGGCTTCTATAGAAAACGAACCTGTTACGAAATACAAATACAATAAGGCGACCAGCATTAGAAGGGATCCTAATAAAGTGTAGAGAAAGAATTTTATTGTAGCGTAAACCCTATTCTCTCCTCCCCAGATACCAATTATAAGAAACATCGGTATTAGCATCGCTTCCCAAAACACATAAAATAAAACGGCGTCCAAAGCACTAAAAACACCGACCATCACACCCTCTAAAATCAAGAAAGATCCCAAATAAAAACCTGGTCGATCGGTGATCGAATTCCCAGCTGCAAGTATGATAACAACAGTTATAAAAGTAGTAAGTAAAACCAAAGGCAAAGAAATACCATCTAAGCCAATGAAATAATCAATACCAAATACAGGAATCCAAGCAACTTTCTCCACAAATTGCATGTCAGGAGTTCCATAATCGAAGTTATACAATACTATCAATGACAAGAAAAAAGTCGCGACAGAAAAACCGAGAGCTTCAGCCAGAATAGAGTCCGTTTTTGCACTGCGGAATACGACCCAAAGCCCACCTATTATGGGAAGCCATATGGTTGCACTTAAAATCGGGAAGTCTGTAGGCATCGTCTGGAATACTAGGGAACTTTAATTAAAAATAAACGAAAAGCATTAGAAATATTAGCAACCCAGCTATCAACCCGAAAGCGTAATGGTAGAGATAACCAGACTGCAACTTCCGCACTACATGAGCCACCGTCTCTATAAATCTCGCCGATCCGTTGACCAAAAAACCATCTATCATTAGGACATCACCCTTTTTCCACAGTAGTTGACCAGCTAGGCGAGCCCCCTGACCAAAAAACCAACTGTTAAATCTGTCAAAACCATATTTTTCCAGCAGCAGTTGGTGGATAATTGTAAACCGAGACACAACCCTAGCAGCTAAATTCGGCTCTTTAACGTAAAAATACCAGGCAACGATAATTCCTGCGAACATGAACCAGAACGGCAGTGTCACAAAGCCGTGAGAAATCATAGCTAGCGCTCCTCCAAAACTCTCTCCTAACACACTGAGAATATCCCTACTTTCTGTAACAAAAATACTCTGGTCAAAAAAATCCTTGAAGAGCGCCGCCTCTACCAAGAGCCCTCCTGAGAATACTGATGGAACGGCTAAAGCAACAAGTGGGATAATCACCACATTAGGTGATTCCTTAAGATGAGAACGTACCCTCTCATCAAAGCGCTCGCGACCATGGAACACCATAAAAAACAAACGGAAGGAATATAAGGAAGTTACAAATACGCCTATGAGCAGGGCCCAGTAAACTATTTCTGAGATAGGGGTGCCAACCCCATGAACTACCTCAATAATCATATCCTTAGAGTAAAATCCTGCGAAACCGGGAAACCCAATTAGAGCCAAAGTTCCCACCAAACATGTCCAATATGTCACTGGCATATATTTTTTGAGCCCCCCCATTTTCCTCATATCTTGTACATGATGCATCCCTATGATCACTGAGCCCGCGGCCAAAAATAGCAATGCCTTAAAAAAAGCGTGGGTGAACAAGTGAAAAATAGCAGCCGCGTAAGCCGAAGCCCCGAGAGCCACAGTCATATACCCCAACTGTGACAACGTGGAGTAGGCGACCACCCGCTTAATATCATTTTGAACTAGTCCCAGCAAGCCCATGAAGAAAGCAGTTAGGGCACCTATCACCATAATAAAACTTAAAGCTGTCGAAGACATTTCGAACAGAGGAGACATTCTGGCCACCATGAATATACCTGCCGTTACCATCGTTGCGGCATGTATCAGCGCGGAAATCGGTGTAGGGCCCTCCATCGAGTCTGGTAGCCAGACGTGTAACGGCACCTGGGCTGATTTACCCATAGCGCCAATGAATAGCAAGATACAGACAACGCTAGCCATTTCCCATTCGTACCCAGGTAGTAGCGACACAGTTCGATTCGACAGCAGTTCAGCAGACGAAAAAACTTCTTGATAATCTAAAGTCCCGAAAAGCATCAATATCGCAGCTATACCTAGTAGAAATCCGAAATCACCCACCCGGTTTACCAAGAACGCTTTGAGATTGGCGTATATCGCACTATCTTTTTCATACCAAAATCCTATCAGCAAATAAGAAACAAGTCCGACAGCCTCCCAGCCAAAAAACAACTGAATAAAATTATTGGACATTACCAGCATCAACATGCTGAAGGTAAACAAAGAAATATATGAAAAAAATCGTTGATAGCCCGGGTCGTCGGACATGTAACCTATGGTATATATATGTACCATCCAGGAAACAAACGTAACAACCACCATCATAAGTGCCGTTAACTCGTCAACCAGAAACCCTATATGAAACGCCACCCCTCCTGCCGTTAACCAAGTGTACATATTTTCATTGAACACTTCTTCATCGCCGTATATCAATTTAAACAAGATTAGCGCACTAAAAAAAAAGCTAATCGCCACACCCAAATTCGATATCCAGTGCGCGCCTTTCTTACCAATAGAATTGCCCCACAAACCAACAACTACTGCGGCAACTAAAGGGGCCAACACTATCAACAAGCAGAACGTTTCCATATCCATTCTAGCCTTTCAACAGGTCCAGGTCTTGAACATTTATCGACCTGTGATTCCTAAATAAAACAACTAATATTGCCAATCCAATGGCAGCTTCCGCAGCAGCAACGGTCAATATAAAGAACACGAAAACTTGGCCCGCCAAATCATCCAAGAAGTAGGCGAAAGCGACAAAATTGGTATTAACGGCGAGCAACATTAATTCAATACACATCAAAAGAATAATTACATTTTTACGGTTTATTATTATTCCAGCTACACTAATGCAAAAAAGCGTCGCACCTACTAATAGAAAATCAGATAATAAGAGTGAATTTTCCATGCTTTCAGTCTCCTTCCAAATCAACCAAACGTATTCTATCTGCTCGATTGGTTCGAAGTTGATCATCCACATTTGGATTTTTCAATTGGCGCGAAGTTCTTAGCGTTAACGCGATGGCCGCAACAATAGCAACAAGTAGAATTACGGCGGCTATCTCAAAAGGCCAAACGTAATCGGTAAACAATAATTTACCGATCTCATAAGTATTGTTGTATTCGGAAGAATGTTTAATTGCCGCAAAGTACTTGGGAGTATCAAAATAATTCGATCCTACAACTGTTCCGATAAGAAAAAGCAAGGGCAAAGCAATAAGCAAGGCAAATCCAACATATCCGGAAAACCTCTTTTTTAGAGCAACTATCTTTATGTCTAACATCATGACCACAAACATGAACAAAACCATGACAGCGCCGACATAAACCAACACGAGAACTATCGCTAAAAACTCGGCTTCTAGAAGCAACCAAAGTCCGGCACTTGCAAAAAAACACAGGATTAAAGATAGAGCCGCGTGAACTGGATTTCTCACTGCAATAACGGAAGAGGCGGCCAAAACAACCAACCCGGCAAACGAGTAGAAAACTATCTGTTCAAAAGTCATCGGTATTCAGACTCCGCTCGCCTATCACGGGCTATTTGCTCTTCGAATTTATCCCCCACAGCAAGAAGGTCATCCTTTGTCATCAAAAGATCTCCTCTCTTTTCACCATGGTACTCAAAGTGCCTCGTTTCAACAATCGAATCGACAGGACAAGATTCCTCACAGAATCCACAAAATATACACTTCGTTAAATCAATCTCATACTTTGTTGTTCTTCTAGTTCCATCCTCCCTTTGCTCTGACTCAATAGAAATTGCAAGGGCCGGACAGACTGCTTCACACAATTTACACGCAATACAACGTTCCTCCCCACTAGGGTACCTTCGCAAAGCGTGTAGACCTCTGAACCTCGGCGATTGAGGAGTCTTATCCTCTGGGTATTGAATCGTCACTTTTTTGGACATCATATAACCGCTGGTAAGGCGCAGGCCCTTTATTAACTCCCACAAGATCAGACTCTTTAAATACTCGTATACTCTATTCATACAAAACCTCTCACGTCGCTGTCACAGAAAACCAGGGAGGAACCTGCCATACGACAAGTGCCGAAACGACAATTATCCAAACGATTGTTATCGGTAGAAACACTTTCCAGCCCAACCTCATTATCTGATCATATCTATACCTCGGGAAAGTCGCCCTAAACCATAGGAATAAAAAAAGAAAGAAAGATATCTTAAGCAGCAGCCAATGTACTCCGTCTGGGATCAACCCTATTGGGGATAACCATCCTCCCAGGAACAAGACAGCAGCCAGGGTAGATACCAAAATCATGTTCGCGTATTCCGCGAGAAAAAATAGAGCGAAAGCCATCCCCGCATATTCAACATGAAAGCCAGCAACTATTTCTGATTCTCCTTCACTGACATCAAACGGAGCCCGATTAGTTTCCGCAACGCCGGATATGAAATAAATCACAAATACAGGGAAAAGAGGCGCCCAAAACCAACCAAAAATACCCAGTCCAGAATTTTGGGCCTGAACTATAGCACCCAAATTCAAACTACCAGCAGCGATTAGAACGCCCACTAAAGCAAATCCCATTGCTATTTCATAGGAGACGATTTGGGCTGCCGACCGCATTGCTCCGAGAAAAGCATACTTAGAATTGGAGGCCCAGCCTGCAATAATAATACCGTAAACCCCGAGCGACGTAAGAGCTAGTACATATAAAAGACCTGCGTTTATGTCACTTAAGACCATATGGGAATCGAAAGGAATCACCGCCCAAGCAGCAAGCGAAGGCGCCAACGCCAAAATTGGGGCCGAGAGAAATAAGATTTTATTGGCACCATTAGGGATCACTACTTCTTTGCATAGGAGTTTCAAAGCATCGGCTATCGGCTGTAACCAACCCATGGGCCCTACTCTATTAGGTCCTACCCTAGCTTGTATATAACCGATAATTTTTCTCTCGGCAAAAGTTAAATAAGCGACTGCCAGCATTAAAGGAACGCAAATTAACAAAATCTTTCCCACTGTCCAAAGGGTCAACGTTAGCTCCACTGGAAGCCACTTCAGAAAATCAAAGAAATAATCTCTCAAAGTCACGCCAAAGACTCTCCTTGCATGCTAAATATCCTCACTAGGGAACCGTTCTGGGCTACATTCACTAGTGCTTTTCTTCCGCCTGCGATAAGACACGTGCTCGGCGGAACCCTATCGTCAATTTTGATATGCGCTACAGCCCTAGAGCCGTCAGATTCCAACCCAACCCGATCCCCATCAGATAAATGCAAACTGGCTGCCAAAGCCTCATTCAAACGCACATAATCGTCTCCACTATGCGGCATTTCTTGGAGCGACTCCGCGTGTCTGACCAATTGATCAACAGAGTAAGGAGGCACTTCCACCAGCACTTCCAATAATCCTTTAGAGTTCCTTTTATTCAGATCTTCTGAAAAGTTCACCCGATCTACTTGGCCGATAACATCTAAGGGCACCTCCGAAGCCAATTCGCGAGTGATATCTGCACACGACACAGCGTCAAAACCGGGTAGTGAAAGATCACCACCCAACTTACGTAAAATTTTCCAGGCAGGACGAGAGTCTCCAGCAGGATTCACCACCGATCGGAACCCCTGCTGCCTCCCTAAACCGTTTACCAATGTACCCTCATTTTCTGCAAACGCAGCAATAGGGAGTAGGAGATCTGCCGTAGAGCTCAATGAGTCAGTTTCAAAGGAGCTCAAGCCGACTACGAAATCGGCAGATTTTAACGAATCTTCTAATCTATGATTACTGGCACAATCTAACGCAGGATCAAAGCCCAGTAAAAAATAGACACTGCGGCTCTTTTCAAAAACACTTTCAAAATCACGAGCACCACTATCCAAGTCAACTCCCCCAGGTCCTCTATGTGGCACGGCACCGGCGAGCCAAGCTCCTAGAGAATTTGATCCTTCTAAAATCGGCAAATATGAAGCGTCATACTCTTCCGCTAGCGCCGCAATCGACGATAAAATCTCACCTCGTGCATTATGTTGCTCGACCATTAAACCCGAAATAATAAGCGCTTGTTTACTGGACTTCAAAAAATCTCTGATAGTCGCTACATCCTGGTCAGTACTAGGTTCCTTATCTCTTTCAGACAAAGATTTACCGCTCAGTCCCGATAGGAACAATGATAAAGCAGAAGGCATCACCGTTTTATGTATTTCAACAGGGTAATTCATTTCTTTTCTCAAACTATCGATTGCGATCACTTTGCTTCCTCTCAAAACCGCCTCTCGGATTCTTAAGTTGAGAAGCGGCACATCAGAACGCGGATCGGCGTCGACCAATAGAATGAGATCGAAGGAACAAATATCATCAAGATCACGTATGGAACCAGCAAGAGGTAGATTTTTCTCAAGACTAAAATCTATTTGTCGTAATCTATGATCGATATTGTTACTTCCCAAACCTCTTATCAGACGTTGCAAAAGAAAAAATTCCTCAGTAGTAGAAGAAGGTGACGCCAAAGCAATTATATCGTTGGGATCAGTCGCATTGCCAAGGTTATCTATAACGAGGCGCAACGCCGGTCCCCATCCTATACATTCCCAACGGCCTTCTTTTTTTATCTTCGGGCTCAAAAGACGGCGCTCACTGTTTATTCCTTCATAGCTAAACCGATCACGATCAGACAACCACATTCGGTTTATTTCGGGATTCTCCCGAGGAACGACTCTTTTGACCTTTTGACCCTTAATATGGAAGGCTACGTTGGAACCCAACATATCATGTGGTGCTATCCCTTGGTCCTCTTTCATTTCCCAGGTCCTGGCACTATAACGGTAGGGCTTACTAGTCAGAGCTCCCACAGGACACACATCGATGACGTTTCCCGAAAGTTCAGACAAAACGGTTTTTTCAACGTAGGTTCCTATTTCCATATACTCGCCACGACCGATAGCACCCAACTCCTTTAGCCCGGCAATCTCCTCACCGAATCGAACGCACCTTGTACAATGAATGCAACGAGTCATATCGGTCTTAATCAAAGGACCTAAATTCTTATCTTTTACGACCCTCTTTCCCTCTGTAAACTGAGAAACTCCAGATCCGTATCCCATCGCCAAATCTTGCAGTTCACATTCCCCTCCTTGGTCACAAATCGGACAGTCAAGGGGATGGTTAATTAAGAGAAACTCCATGGTCCCCTGTTGGGCTCTAAGAGCTTTCTCAGACCTCGTAAAAACTTTCATGCCTTCAGACACTGGAGTAGCACAGGCCGGAAGTGGCTTAGGTGCTCCTTCTACCTCGACCAAACACATCCGACAATTAGCGGCAATACTTAGTTCTCTGTGATAGCAAAACCTTGGGACATATATATCTGCCTTATCAGTTGCTTGAATCAACATAGAGCCAACGGGCGCCGATAACATTTCGCCGTCGATTTCTATATTCACTTCATTGTCTTTTGTCATATTATTTATCTCGCAAAACAAGATCCGTAAGACCTAGCTTGCCAACTTTTGGCCTGCTTTCTCTATATATTCTAAAAATTCATGTCTGAAATGTTGGAGAAAACTCTGAACAGGCATCACAGCCGCGTCTCCTAAAGCACAAATCGTGGTCCCGCCAATTTTCGAAGCAACATCATCCAAACGAACAAGATCTTTGGTTTCCCCTCGCCCCTCCACAATCCGAGTCAGCATCCGGTATAACCAGCCAGTACCCTCCCGGCACGGGGTACACTGACCACAGGATTCCGCGTAATAAAATCTAGATATTCTTTGGAGCACCTTTACCATATCAGTCGTCTCGTCCATTACGATAACCGCTCCCGAGCCAAGCATTGATCCGGCGTCACTAATAGAATCGTAATCCATATCAATCGAGAGCATCGTTTCCCCCTTCAATACAGGCACCGAAGATCCGCCAGGGATAACCGCCTTCAATCGTCGCCCTCCTAACATTCCACCAGCCAAATCTAAGAGATCCGCGAAAGGCGTCCCTAAAGGGATTTCGAAATTGCCTGGCTTATTGACATGGCCGCTAACCGAGAAAATCTTAGTACCACTATTATTGGGCTTTCCTATCCCCGCAAACCAATCCTCACCTTTACTCAAAATCATTGGCACAGAAGCAAGGGATTCAGTGTTGTTAATAGTCGTTGGTTTACCGTAAAGCCCAAATCCAGCAGGAAACGGTGGTTTAAACCTCGGTAATCCTTTTTTGCCTTCTAAAGACTCCAGAAGCGCAGTTTCTTCTCCGCATATATAGGCGCCGGCTCCGACATGCTCAAACAGTTCAAAGTTCACCCCTGAACCCCTGATATTTTTCCCAAGCAAACCTTCATCCCTAGCTTCCTTCAGGGCAGTGCGGAACCTTTTGACAGGCTCGTCCAAGAACTCGCCACGTATATAGTTATAGCCCGTATGCGCTCCTATCGCATATCCAGCGATCGCCATTCCCTCGATCAAAGCGTGTGGATTGAAACGTAAAATATCTCGGTCTTTACAGGTACCCGGCTCGGATTCATCCGAGTTACAAACAATATACTTTGTGCCTTCGTCTTTCGGCATAAAACTCCACTTCAAACCCGCTGGAAAGCCTGCCCCACCCCGACCCCGAAGCCCGGAAGATTTAATCCTCTCGATCACCGACTCTGGCGACGGCAGTTCCGATAAGATCGTTTCCCAAACAGAATACCCACCTATTTGTCTATAAGTTTTCAGAGACCATGGTTCCTTTAGGCCTATTGTCGCGTAGCAGGTTTGGTTTTGCTCGATATCTTTCATTTCAATTTATCCAAAATTTCGTCGACCTTCGCGGTATCAAGTTTCTCATAGTAAACATGATTTACTTGCATTGCCGGCGCCCCACAACAAGCAGCCAGACATTCTTCTTCTTTTTTAAAATAAATCCGGCCGTCTTCCGTTGACTCTCCTAACTTAATCCCCAATTTTTTTTCAATGTGTTCTACTATTTCGTCACTCCCACGCAACATACATGAAACATTGGTACAGACAGCAACATTATTTCTTCCACACGGCTGTGTCTGAAACATAGAATAAAAACTTGCTACTTCGTAAACAGAGACTTTCGGCATGTCCAGCAAGTCTGCAACCTCATCCATCAGGACTTCAGTAAGAAATCCACGGTTTTCGTGCTGAACCTCCATAAGTGCAGTCAATACTGCCGACTGTTTTTTATCCGGTGGGTAATTTCTGATACATTCCTCAATTACTTTTAAGGCGTGTTTGGAAATCACTGACTTAGTCATCGATCTATTTCCCCAAAAACTATATCCATGGTTCCAATAACGGCCACTACGTCTGCCAACATGTGTCCTTTAACCATTTCATCCATAGCACTTAAATGAGCAAATCCCGCCGCCCTTACTTTGAGTCGATAAGGCTTGTTGGCACCATCGGACACCAGGTAAATACCAAATTCCCCTTTTGGATGTTCTACAGCCGAGTAGACTTCCCCTTCTGGAACACAATAACCTTCCGTAAAAAGTTTGAAGTGATGGATTAGAGACTCCATATCACCTTTCATATCCGCTCGTTTCGGAGGGGTTAATTTTGGATCGTCTAAATTTACCGGGCCAGAATTCTCTCTCAACCAGTCAACGCACTGGCGAATTATTTTCGTAGATTGACGCAATTCCTCCATCCGCACGAGATATCTATCGTAGCAGTCTCCGTTAACACCTACCGGGATTTCAAACTTTAAATCAGGATAGACTTCATATGGCTGCTTTCTCCTCAGATCCCACTCAACCCCCGAACCTCGCAGCATAGGGCCTGTAAACCCAAGCGCCTCTGCCCTTTCAGGGCTCACTACTCCAATTCCGACAGTTCGTTGCTTCCAAATCCGATTGTCAGTAAGTAATGTCTCGTACTCATCAATACAAGCTGGAAAACGCTGGACAAAATTTTCTATAAAATCCAACAACGAACCGCCTCTATTCTCATTTAAACGTCCGGCCTTTTTGGCGTTGCGCCACTTGGTAACTTGGTACTGAGGCATTTCTTTCGGCAAATCTCTATAGACGCCACCTGGCCGATAGTAGGTCGCATGCATACGCGTACCCGAAACAGCCTCATAGCAATCCATTAAATCTTCCCGTTCCCGAAAACAATACAAAAACATGGTCATCGCCCCGATATCTAATCCGTGGGCACCCAACCACATCAGGTGATTCAATATTCTCGTTATTTCATCAAACATTACCCTGATATACTGGCTCCTCTTCGGAGGCTCAATCCCTAAAAGCTTCTCTATCGCCAGGACATAGGCATGCTCATTACACATCATAGATACGTAGTCCAAACGATCCATGTATCCAATGCTCTGATTAAAAGGCTTGTTTTCCGCAAGCTTTTCTGTAGCCCGATGCAACAGACCGATATGAGGATCTGCCCGTTCAATTACTTCTCCATCCATTTCTAAAACGAGACGAAGCACACCGTGGGCAGCCGGATGTTGCGGACCGAAATTCATGGTTAGGTTTTTTATTTCAGGCATCTTCTCGGTCGCCTGTAGCCTTTGAGGAATGAAGCCAATCTTCCTTACGGATAACTTTCGGAACTAGAGTTCTAGCTTCAATTGAAACCGGCTCACTGACCACCCGCTTTTTGTCCGGATCGTACCTAACCTCTACCTTCCCTTCTAACGGAAAATCTTTACGAAACGGATGCCCTATAAAGCCGTAGTCAGTTAAAATTCTCCTTAAATCCGGATGTCCTTCGAACATGATACCGAAAAGATCGAAAGCCTCTCTCTCAAACCAATTAGCAACAGGCCAAACGGAGGTCACACTAGCAATTTTCGGCGATTCGGAATCCAGAAAAACCTTCACGCGTAATCTCCAATTGTGCTTCATAGATAGGAGATGATAGACCACAGCAAACCTTTTATTCGATTCAATAGTAGTTTCAGGATTCATAGATACGGCCCGACTAAATCCGGACGTGGTTGATTTCTGAGTCTCCCAATCAGCCACGCCAAACTTTAGATAATCCACTACTGCCAAATCCGAAAATTGAGTCAACGCCAAGCTATTTTCCGATTTATGAATTTCCGTCAGTTCCAAAATTTTAGAAGATTCTACTTCCACGGTAACTTCGTCGCGCGCCACGGTAGACCCGACCACGTATTCTCCGCAATGGGCCTTTATTAAACCTGACAGCTTCTGCAGCCTTTCTTCCAACATACAAAATCCTAATTAGGCGCGATTAAACGTAGAAGAGCGTTTAATTTTCTTTTGCAATTGCATAATTCCGAATAGCAGAGCTTCTGCGGTAGGAGGGCACCCGGGAACGTAAATATCCACCGGCACTATCCGGTCACATCCTCGTGTCACCGAGTACGAATAATGATAATAACCACCGCCATTGGCACAGGAACCCATTGAAATCACCCACTTAGGTTCCGTCATTTGGTCATAGACCTTCCTCAAAGCTGGCGCCATCTTATTAACTAGGGTACCGGCAACGATCATCACATCAGACTGTCTAGGACTAGGCCGAAAAACGACACCGAATCGATCCAAATCATACCTAGCCGCCCCTGCATGCATCATCTCCACTGCACAACACGCCAGACCAAAGGTCATCGGCCACATTGATCCCGTTCTAGCCCAATTCACCACAGCGTCTACAGTAGTCGTTACAAAGCCCTGGTTTTGTATTTCACTCATTCCCATTCAAGTGCTCCCTTACGCCATTCGTAGATAAAACCAACCACCAAAATTGCGAGAAAAACCATCATCGCCCAAAAAACTGGCGTCCCAAGCTCTGCTAATACTACGGCCCAGGGGAAGAAGAAAGCTATCTCCAGGTCGAAAATTATGAATAATATAGCGACCAAATAATATCGGACGTCAAACTTCATTCTGGCATCCTCAAACGCCTCGAAACCACATTCAAAGGGCGACGATTTTTCCGGGTCTGGCTGCCGAGTTTTTAGTATTTCGCTAATACCACAATCTGGACCCCTACACCAACAAAAAGGAAAATCGGAAAATATAGTTCTAGCATTTTTTGACCCCCAGGAGACAGTCCTTTTAGCCTCATGCTAACAGATACATCACCCAGTTCTTTTTATCCTAGTTACGTTCCGGACAATTGTAACTCAAAACCGTCGAGAAACGATAACTGTCATTCTAAAAATTCTATAGCTTTTCGGAAAATTCTACACTTATTTAGAACGAGAAGAATTGGTGCCGATGGCCGGAGTCGAACCGGCACGCCTTGCGGCACTGCCCCCTCAAGACAGCGTGTCTACCAATTCCACCACATCGGCAAATTCATTATCTGGACCCGTTTATGTGGACAAGAAACCAACTTCTAGTTTCTTCAAAAAAAATGCAGGCGGAATCTCCGCCGGCCTGTATCACCCCAAACTAAAATTGAGACTCTAAAATCTTTCCATTAAACTTGGTGTATCGATGACAAACTCTTTAATTCGGCAGATCAGGCACGTCACTTGGCAATCTACCCTCTTTTTCATCCACCTTTTCATCCATTACTTCCACCTCGGGCACACTTTTGTCAAAAACGCTAGATTCTTCTGTCGCTTGACCATAAAAATAGGCTAATCCAAGGCTATTTATCAAAAATAGGGTGGCAGCTACTGCTGTGGTTCGGCTCAAAAAAGAAGCCGAACCTCGAGAACCAAAAACGGTGGATGAAGCTCCACTGCCAAAGGAAGCCCCTGCAGTGGCCCCTTACCTTGTTGCAAAAGAATAATTAAAACCAAGAACAAAGCCAGGATGGCCTGGAAAGTTAGGATAAGCCC